>JAHDWY010000259.1:0-1102 GCA_023384315.1 Candidatus Hydrogenedentota bacterium
CGTTCTTCTTGGATCGCGCGCAAAGTAGCCTCGGCGGCTTGTGTTGCCTGCATCATCGCCTCAGCGATTTCGGAAAGCCGGGACTCCTGTTCCGCTACGGCGCACCGGACGCTTTCGCCGATCAGTGCACTGAAATCCGGCAATGGTTGCGGGGGCGCAGGCTCAGCGCGAGCCTGCAGCGCCTCGCGAATTCCTTGGCCAAAATTGTGAAGCGGCGTCTCGATGCTGGCTTGGAGTAACCGGGTCAGTTCTTCTGGGTCGATTGCGGGCCCCTTGTCCGGCTTATCATTCTGCTGAGCCCTGAGAGCCGACTCTACTCCAGAGAGGACAGAGTCGCGCAATTCCTGGCCAATCTGTCCTGCAAACTGTTTGAGGTCGGGGAATGCGGGCGCGGCTGCGGAACGTTCCGCCAGTTTCTGCTGCTCCGCGAAGAGTGGCGCAAGCGATTCTCGAAGGGCATCGCGAAGGCCCGCATGCAGTTCGGCTACAACCGCCTTGGAATCGATCCCCTCCGCGTGCGACCGAGATTCCGCTGCCAGCAACGGCTGGAGCGCTTCCTGCAAGACCGCGCGGACACTGTCCGAAACCTGCGCGCCGAGCGCTTCCGCCGAGACCGCCGGCGCGGGTCGAGGCGTAGCGGATTGCGATTTTGCCGCGTCACTCTGGCGGGACGCCGGCACGTCGGCGCGCGGACGTGACGCGGCCGCGGGCTTGGGGGGCACTGCTGCCTCTTTAACCAACGCGTCCACCGCCGCATCCACCGCGGTTTGCGTCGAATCCTCGAAGGGCTTGGACTTTGCCGCAGGCTTCTTCTCCGATAAACCGAAGCTCCCAGCCGTTACTTCCTGAACGTCCTGTTGCTGCGCGATGTGAAACACGCGTTTGGCGACGCTGTCAAAATGGTTCCAATCGCACAATATCGGTTTGATTTTGATGTCTGGGCACGTCTTGCGCACTTGTTCTAGGGCGTCCAGATCCAGCGGATCCACCATCGCCAGCGTCAGGATGCGGCCCAGTTTGTCGATGGGCAGAAAGTTATACTTGAGGCACAGTTCCTTTGGAACGAGCTGAAATAGCTCTTCGCTGACGTCGTAGTCGACGA
>JAHDWY010000259.1:1112-6733 GCA_023384315.1 Candidatus Hydrogenedentota bacterium
TTGCTTAACCAGGATCGACACGAGCGTGGCCTGCGTGATGAAATTCATCTCGACCAAGACTTGCCCGAGGAATTTGCCGCTTTCCCGCTGCTTGGCGAGGGCTTCCTGCAATTGGCCGGCTGAGATCGCCCCTTCCCGCACCAGCATTTCCCCAAGTCGGCCGGTGGACGCAGGGCTATCGTTGGCACTGGAACCGGAACTCTGCGCGGGAACATTCGGGGACTTCGCCGCCCCACCGGACTGGGCTGGATTACCGCCCGCGGCGTCGCCGTCCGTTGTATCTTTGCGCCAACCTAGCATTCACGAAATATCCTCGATTCGAACAATTTCAGCGGTAGAATCTGCTCCCTGCGCAGAAATCCACACACGTCGGGGATTGTACCATCTGAATGCCACAACGTCAAGTGTTTACGGTGCGTAAGCTATTTATTGACAGGTATTTGACGATTTGACGAAATGAATCTAGCCCTTCCGGACGCAGCCAAAACCACGTAGCTCCAGTTGCGGTGCTGGAGATTCCGCATACAAAATGTAGTACTCGCTCGGCAGGGCGAAACGCCGACGATTGAGCGGTCCAGATCAGCTGTTCCCCGCACTCAGTTTGTGGAGGAAGATGCCTCGTTCGGAGCGTTCTCCGAGAATCGGCGGCGCAACTCCGGGCTCGCCTGAATCTGCCGATCCAGATCCAGGAATACCTGAAGGGCATCAGGATCGCCGGTGACGGTGCTTGTGAACTCACGTATGGCCTCGGAACCCTTGCGGGCGACCAGCATGGCCCGGATGTCCTCCTGGGCTTTGTCGAGTGTAACTTCTTCGCCAGCAATGACCTCAACGAGTTGTAGGATGTGAAATCCATACTCGCTTTCGATCGGCTTACTGACTTCGCCGGGCTGAAGCTGGTTAGCGGCCTCCACAATGAACGGCGGAAATTCGCTAACGGGCCTCATGCCCCAATCACCGCCATTATCTTTATAACGGCCGTCGGATACTGACTTGGCGACGCCTTCGAAACTCTGGCCGGATTGGATGCGCTTGTACGCGTCATCCGCACGGCCTCGGCTCGCTTCAATCTTGACATCTTTCCGGTTTTTGTCTCCCTGGATGAAGATCTGTTTGAGGTGCATCATGTCGGGCCTGCGAGTCATTTCGCGATTCTCGTCGTACCACGCTTTGACCTCCGCGTCGGAGACCGATACGCCCTTTTCTTTCATGATGGATTCGCGCACCTTCTCGATAAGCAAGGCCTTGCGAAGTTCGGCCAAGGCTTCCTCACGCGTGGCGCCCGCGCGCTTGAGGATCTCCGATTCGGTCAAATCGGCAGCGGAATCCTCCGCGCTGACTTTGCGCAGGGCCTCCAGTTCTTCCTGCCACTTCGCTTCCAGTTCGCTCTGGGCAATCGAGAGATTTCGCTTTTGGGCTTCCTGATACAGGATTTCTCGTTCGATAAGCATGCGCAACCCGTTCAGCGCAATACCCAGGCGAACCTCGTCGGTCACCTCCTGCCCGGGGTTCAATTGAGCCCAGCGCAGGACTTCCCCCATGTACAAATCCTTGAACTCCTGAGCGCTCAGAGGAACATCATTCACGATGGCGACTGGCCCGTCGGGAACGGACTTGAGTACGATGTCCATGAGGTCAAGATTGGGGGCCTGGGCCGGCGCGGCGAAAGCGCAGCATACCGCGACAAGCAACGCAGTGACTACTCTCATTCCATTTCTCCTGGATACTTTTCGTTAGATTCTGCTGCCTTGGCAGCGGCCCGCTCGGCAGCTTCCGCGGCGAGACGTGCCTCTTCCTGGGTGCTCAGTTCCGTCCGTGCGGTCCGCTGGATGAACCCGAACGACGGGAACGTGACCGCATAGGTTACCACGAACGCGAGCCCTACCCGAAACGCGACTTCAAAGCCCTCCACCTTTGAATAGAACAACCCAATGGCCAGCACGATCGTGGCCACGAATGCGGCGGCGGCCAAGGCAACCTTATCGACGTCCATCAATAGAATGGCGCGAACCTTGCGTTCTCGGGGTAGGCGTGACATGGAGAAATGCTAACACAAGGGCCGGAAGGAAGGGAATATCGCGCGCCCACCCGGAGCGAATCAAAGAGATTCCGGTTTCGAGCGCAGGGACTCCCAGCCCTCGCGTAACGTATAGCGATGCACCTGGAATCCCGCGTCGCTGACTCGCACGCGTGAGAACTCGCCGCGAATGCCCTCGCGCTCGTTTCGGCGGAAGAAGGCGCCGGTGCAAAGATGGGTGAGATTGGGATAGACGGGGTCCTGAACGAGGCTAAACCGGTGCACGTGCCCCGCGACGTACAAGATCGGAATGCCCGATTCACCCAGGACGCGGCGCAGCGCGCCAGCATTCCGGAGCAAGCGGTTGGTCGTGAGGCGGTATCCGGGGGTTTCGTTCAACACGGGGTAGTGGCCCGCGACGATCGCCGGAGCTGCAAGGTCCTTCAACAGTTCCCCCGTCTTGCGAAGCTCTTCCGCCGATATCCGTCCCTTCGAGGAAAGAACATTCGGACCGACCGTCGGCACGAGCATGAGCGGCGTGCCGCCCGGGAATCGCTCCAGAGCGGGGTAGCCCTGTTCCGGCACATACGGCGCGAAATGGCGTTCAAACCGTTGGAGCCGATGCGACTCATAGGTGTAGACATCGTGGTTGCCAGGTAGAAGATAAATGGAAAAACCGCGTGTCGCAAGCGAATCAACGAAGGCCCGGGCCAGGACGAACTCCTCGTCGAGGGCAGTCGAAGAGAAGTCGCCCGTGAGCAACGCCTGTCGTTCGCCGGTTTCCTCCAGGCCTTGAATCAGCGCTTCCGCTTGAGACATGGGAAACTCGTGGCGCCGCCGGAAGAACACGTTGGCGTTGCCCAGGAAACGCTTGCTCAGAAGACGGAGAGGATTGTAGACAAATTTCCAGAAATGCAGGTCCGCTACGTGAAGAAATGTGTCGCGAACCGTCGGGTTCTCCGCTGATGTATTGGAGCTGATCTCCGTCACAGCACGTCCATCATCGATTTCGCCGACGGTTCGCCTTCGTGCAATACGTCCCCGGCAGCGCGGCCGGATACGGCGGTATACGGCGCGAGGGCGGCGTCCCACCCGTTTCCGCCGTTGAATACGTGAAGCGCGCGGTGTCCGTAAAGCGCGGCGCCCGTTGCCGCGTCGCCGATCGCGCGGATGCATGGCATGTAGGGACCTGCGACCCAGGCGGCATCCGAATCCACGTCAAAACTATTCGCGTCAATCGCGGTGGACCTGACGCCCTCATCCAGTGCGCCGGCAAAAAGGCACCAGATACCGGCATCGCCGAGGCCGACGAGGTCCACGGGGATTCCATCTGGAATCACGCGCCGAGCGTGAATGAGGGCGGCCATGACGTCTTGAATGCGGCACGCCGTATCCGTCGGCAGGAAGGTGTCGGGATATGCCGTGGAGCGGCGCTTGGTGGCGTTCTCACCAATCCGGAACGGGTCCGCCGTAATCACGACCTTTCCCGCGTCCATGAGTTGACGCAGGTAGTCTCCAGGCCCGCCGGAAGGCGCGTCCGCCAACACTGCTTTGCCGTCGCCGTGAACAATGACGACCGCGCCCGTGGGCTGATTGTCTGCGGGACGGAACACCAGCGCAGGAATCGCGCTCGCCGCGTCGTGGGACAGGAGCACCCCTTCCACGCTGTACCTGTCGGTGTTGTGCGTGCTGATGGTTGTCGACGTTACGGAGTTTTCACACGGCAATTGTGCGGCGATGATATCCGCGAGCGCCGGTTTGGCGAATGAGCGGAAGGCGAGATAGTCGCCGGAATTCGCCGGGAGTTGTGCCGCCCACTTCGCACGCGTCGCGTCTACGATTTCCGTCAACAACTGCTCGTACCCTGGGTATTCAGCGGGCGGTGTGCCGTCGGGAAAATTGCGGAGGTTCTCTTCGGGTTCCAGCGTGTACGCCGGTTCCGTGAAGTTTGCGTACTTCGCTTCCTCACCCAGGATCCATTTCCCGAAGAAGCGATACACCGCTTCGCGGCTGTCCTGGTTGTAGTTGTGGCTCGCATCGATGTGGACATTCGCTACACGATCCGCGGCGTCGTAGAGGTCGTAGATGCCGCGGATTGCGGGATACTCGAAGTTTGGCGTTTCGCGCGTCCAGTCGCCGGTCGCGGAAACCATCATCATCGGACGCGGCGCGGCGAGCGCGCCCACTTCCATGTTGCTCGCGTTGAAGCGAATGATAGGCGCATTCTCGCACACGCATCCACCCTGCATGGAATGGGAGATCATGTTGACCGGCGCGGAGACCTTGACGCGCTGGTCCACGGCGTTGAGCGCGAAGGTCTGCGTGCCGCCGCCGGAAGCGCCGGTGCAGTTCAGCTTGTTGGGATCGACGTAGGGAAGCGTTTCCATGAAATCGAGGGCGCGAATGCTGGACCACAACTGAACCGAAAACGGATGAAGCCCCCACAAGGCCAATTCTCCGCGGTCCGTGTCAGGCATGCCGAAATCGTGCTTCAATTGGCAACTGTCGTTGTAGCCGACCATGTCGTAGCTGAACACGACCATTCCCATGCGCGCCATGGTGATGCAGCGGGCCGGAACGGAACCGCGTTCGCCGTCTTCCAGGCGGCCCGTCTCCCAATGGCCATGGGGGCAGATGACAGCGGGGAAGGGGCCGTTGCCGACGGGCCGGTAAATGTTACCCGTGACCAGCAAGCCTGGGTGAGCTTCAAAATACGCCTTTTCAATGATATAGTCGGGATGCTCGATCGCGTCGTAGACCTTGGCATTGAGCGGCGTGCGTTCCGGAAGGGGATAGAGCCCGCACGCGACCAGGAACCGGCGCCGCAACCCTTCCGCGTAGGACTCCCACGCTTTGAGGTCTTCAAAGGGTGTCATGAAAAACAGCGTGTTTGTGCCGCGATCGATCTCGCCACGCATATCGCCCGACGGCTGGGGTTGGTCGAACACGCGCATGGCCTGCATGGCTTTCGCCGGATCAAAGTTTGGGTCCCGCGACCCGGAGACCGCCGCCACCTTGTCCGGTTTCGTAAACGTCACCTTTACCGTGCCGGCCGTGAGCGGAACCGCGCCGATGGTGCGCCAGGTGAACTTGCCGCCGCTCTTCTCGTCGTTGGGGATCTCGGCTTCGCCCGCCGCGGACGACACCCAGCCCGCGCCATCCTGTGCCCAGAACCAGATTGTGTACTCGCCATCGGCCGGAATCGTGATGCCCTTCTGCTGGGCATCCATTGCATCGGCCCAAATGAGACCGTCTCCCTGGATCGTTACCCCTAACATCGCAAGCAGCACGATGGCCATCGTCGCATCTCCTGTTTGGTGAATGGCGCGGGAAGCGGTATTCCCGCCAAGCGGCAATTGGTTGAGCCTAGCGCATTCCTGGCCGAGACCTCAACGCATGAATCGATTGCGTCCGATGACCGAGGGGTAGGCCGGAAGCTTGCCCCATGCGATCGATCTGAACCTCCGGATCTATTCCTAGATCAGATAGTTTTCCATAAGGTACTTGAAGGTCGGCGCGTTGTCCTGGGTTACGACCGGGTTGTCGTTGTGCATGAAGTCGGGGACGTCTTCCTTCTTCTGGCCCATGGCGCAGGCGAAGTAGC
>JAHDWY010000260.1:0-2176 GCA_023384315.1 Candidatus Hydrogenedentota bacterium
GACGCCGTTAACGCGGATGCGTTTGGCGCCCTGCCACCAGATCGCCTCCAGCGAAACCTCGCGATCGCGCCGTTGCACCTGTGCCGCCAGTTTAAAGCCCGGTTCGCCCCGCCGCACAAGTTCACTTTCCACGTTGGTGCGGTGACTTTTTGATGTGGCGAGATACTGGATCGCTTCCAGGATGGAGGTTTTCCCCTGCGCGTTGTCGCCCTGGATAATGTTCGCCCCCGGTTCCGGCATAAACGACAACTCGACCAGGCCTCGAAAGTTGTCGCAGGTGAGTTCGATCAAATGCATGGGGTGATTTCCAATGTGCGCACACGGCCGGGCGGCATTCTATCAACTCACGCGGACAAGGAGCGAACGGCGGAACGAGGGGGCATTACAGGCGCTATGAGGACATTTCGATGAGTTCGTCGACCGAATCCAGCGAGCCGAAGAACTCGTCGAGCAACTTCGGATAGTCCGAGACGGCGAAGCCGGCCGCATCCCACATCTCGTCGGCGATGTAGCCGGTCGACTTCAAGGCGGACCCGATGCCGCTCATATTGCAGATGTAATCCGCGATGGCCGTCGTGGCAGCCAGGCCCCGCGCCGCCTCGTTCGGGCACGCCGCCAAATTGTGATGTCCGGCTATCGCACCGACCAACTCTTTGGAAAGTCCCCACTGCTGGGCCAAGCGGCTGCCCAATTCCGCATGATCGACGCCGATGATCGACCGCTCGGCCTCAAACAAGGGAATTTCGTTTGCCCGGCTGAGAAGATGGGCGCTCTCGACCTCCTTCGGCAGGAACTGCTCCAGGATGATCTTCCCTACGTCGTGCAGCAGCCCGAACACGAAGGCCTCGTCCTGATCCATGTCATGGAGCTCCCGATGCCCCGCGATCAGAATGCGCATCGCCACGCCGCAACTCACGCTGTGCCGCAGCAAGGCCCCCGTACCCTTGTGGAAGGTATCGAACACGGTCGCGGTGAACGCAAGGTTCTTGATGACCTTCATCCCAAGCAGGGCCACCGCATGATCGACCGACGTCACCTTGTGGGACAGTCCGTAGTAGGCCGAGTTCACCAGCCGGAGGGTCTTGATGGCCAGCGCGGGATCGGCCTGAATGGCCCTGGCTACGTCCGAGAGGCTCGAATCGGGCGCGTTGACGAGTTGGGTGATGCGTGTCACGCTGGAAGGCAAACTGGGAAGCGTGACGATTTCGTCGAGCAGAGAGTCGATATTGTAGTTTGCGGTCACGGCAACTCGATGGGCGTCAGCCCGCTCTCTCCAAAGGCCCGTTCCTGAGTGCAGAGAATGTCCACCACCTGGCGGGGATGCATCAGCTTCAACGCATCCATGAGGGGAACTGCCTGGGCGCCTCCAGCGTCCCCGGACGCAAGCACGACCATCGCCCCCTTTGCATTGTCGCGCGGCCCCACCAGCACCACCTTCCCAACGGAGCCATTACGAAGCGAAATCGGACCCACAAGTCCGGCGCCTTGCCGTATCCAATCCGTAGCGGAATTCATGGATGGGCTCCCGTGCGTCTATCCGGCGCGATGCCCCCATTCGACACAGAACCCCCGCTCGGCATGACTAGGGAATGCTTCGGCGAATAGGCTTGCGTTGAGGATACACTCATTCGTGAGCCCATGAAGATACCCGTGAGCGCCTCGCACCACTTCCCCCTGCGGGAACGGGCCGCATTCGCCGTATTAGAAGATGTACTCGGGCTCGAGAATCGGTTCGAAATTGACCTCAAGGTCGGACACCGGGAAGGTGACCATCTCGAAGACGCCGGTACCCGTGCGAAGAAAGGCCCGCGTCGTGCCGAGCACCGGTACCACACCGACGAGATAGCCCAGCGGCTTCCCTTGCTTGAGTTTTTCGTCGAAGGTGACCGGGATTTCCGCCCAACCCAGCAACACGTTGGACAGACCCCGGCCCAGTTTCGTCAAGCGCTTTTCAAAACCCGTCGGTGCAGGAATCTCCTGGTCGGGATCGTATCCCTCCGCGACAACCGCGAACGGAGTAAGGACAACCGCCGCAACCAGTACCATCGCGAAGAACTTCGCCCACGTCTTCTTGAACGCTCCCACGAGACCCTCCTCTCACGATAAAGAGATACTACGCTTCCGCTTGCGAGCAAAGGCAGTCTAGCACAGGGGAAAACCCTTGTCAATTGTCCCG
>JAHDWY010000260.1:2186-6713 GCA_023384315.1 Candidatus Hydrogenedentota bacterium
AGCAACGGTATGCCGCCTGGCCAATTCCGAGTCGCCGACGGATTGTTTTTTGTACAGGATGTGGCATAGGATCGGAACGACAACACAAAATCTTTGGCTCTTGATAAGCAAGTTGAGATGCCGCACCTGCGGGTAGAATGACAGCGATCATGCAACTCGAATTTGCCTTTCGCGATCCGGGGTCGCTCCATAGAGAACTGGAAAGCCGATCCGGCCTGCGCCTCAATCTGGTTCTGACCGACAACTCTCATACGGTGATGTCGGTCAAGCACCATCCGGTCTCCGGCGTCGTCGCGCTGCGCATGCACCACATGTTTCTCGGGGCAGACCCGGACGTGGTGCAGGCGCTGGCTACCTGGCTCAAACGCCCCTCGTGCCGGCGCTCGGGCGACGTCATCGACCGGTTCATTCGCAGCAACCGTCATCTGGTGCGGCGGCGGGCAAACGCCCAGCGCCGCCTCTATCCCGTGGGCGCGGTGTACGACCTCCGCGCGATGTACCGCGAAGTGAACGACGCGTACTTCAATGGGACCTTGGACGCCGCCATCACCTGGGGCCGCAGGCCGACGGGAAAGAAGCGGCGGTCGATCCGGTTCGGCAGTTACTCGGTAGAGGAGCATCTAATCCGCATTCACCCTTATCTGGATCGCGTGGAGGTGCCCGAGTTTTTCGTCCGGTACATCGTGTTTCATGAAATGCTCCACGCCCACCTCGGGATCGAGGAAAGCCCCACGGGCCGGCGGAAGATCCATACGCCGGAATTCAAACGCCTCGAGCGGACGTATCCCGATTTTGAACGTGCCGAGGCGTGGCAGGCGAAACCGTCAAACTTGCGAATGCTGTTGCGCTGAGAGGGCGAAGTATCGTTGTCAGAACCCATCCCGCAAGAGTCCGCTATTCAACGCCTGGGCAGGCGAGTGCGCTACATCATCGTGCTCCTGAGTTCGGGGTTGCTCGTGATGACCCTTTCCTACCACGCCAGCCTGTGGCGCCTTCGCGGTGAGACGCCGCCGTCGCGCGCCGCGCAAGAAGGCGTTTCGAGCGATGAATCACTTGAAGCGTTGTCGCAACAGATGATCGCGTTGATGCGCGAGTATCTGGAACGGGCCTCGAACGAAGGCTCGCCCCCGAGCCAAGGCTTCCATGATTGGTCCCTTGATGGTTTCGCGCCGCGCGTCAGCGACCTGAGACGCCGCATTCAGGCCGCGTCTTCGGAGGGGGAGGCGTGGAACGCCATGCTTGTGGCGTCCGACCGGATGGTGGCCATGGCGCGTCAACCCGGCCAGGCCAGCCTGCGGCAATTGGCGACCGACAATGTGTTTGACGCGGCGGCCGCGGTCGAGAACCGGCTTGGCGCGACCCGCAGCATCGGTCGAGATGGCTCATGACAAGCCCGTCATTGCGGCTCGCTTGGCGAATGGCCCGGCGTTACCGTACACTCATGGTATTGAGTGCGGCTGTCGGGTCGATTTTCAGGGATTCCAACTACTTGTGATGTTTGGCAAAACGGGCTGTATTTATGGTGAGACCGGAACGTGGCAACGAAACCTCAAGGTCAGCGTAACCCGTTACCGGGTATGGACTACCGTTTGAGTACCGAATCTCAAACGGATGAGGAACTGATGTGCCTGCTCTGCGACGGCACGGCGGATGCCCTCGGCACGCTGGTCCATCGGTACCAGAATGACATTTTCAGATTCTGTCTCCACTACGTGCGGGATGTGGAACGGGCCCGGGAAATGGCCCAGGAAACCTTCATTCGCGTGTATGTGGCGCGGGCGCGGTTCGATGCGAGCCGCAAGTTTCGGCCCTGGGTGTTGTGCATCGCGCGCAACCTCTGTTTGAACGAATTGAAGCGCAAGAAGGCGATTCCCATGGAATCGCTCGAAGAATACGCGAGTTCGGCCCGCGAAGATACCGGTGAGGTATTGCAGTCGCCGTCCGATGGCCCCGACGGGCTGTTGATGACGGCGGAACGATACGAACTGCTGGCAGAAGCCTTGGCTTCGCTGGATGAAGAATCGAGGGAGATTGTCACGCTCCGTTTCTTCGAACGGATGCAGGCACGGGACATCGCCGAGATTGTCGGCAGCACCGAGGGCGCGGTGCGGACTCGGTTGCACCGAATCCTGAAGTCGTTGCGGGACGTGTATCAATCGGCAAAGGACGACTTGTGAACACTGGGGAATTGGAAAGAATCCAGGATGAGTTAATCGCTCTCCTGGAGGGCGAGTTGAGCCCTGAAGACACGATGCGCGTGGAAGCGCGGATCGCGTCGTCAGAGGCCTATCGCCGGGAGCTTTCCTGGCTCAGGGCCGCCCATGCGGACCTCGATGCCATGGGCCGCGCCTTCGCATCGCAGTCCCCCCAAGTGGACCTCGTTCAGACGGTGATGAGCACCATCTCGGAAGCCGGCCGGCCCAAGCTCGTTTCCATCGACGCGGAGCGCGCGCGACGCCGCGAACGCGGCCGCACCTGGCTTGGCGTGGCCGCCGCGGCCGCCGTTATTCTCGGCGCCGTCGGATACCTGATCTACGCCGCCATGCCCCCGGCCCCGGTCGACGGGCCTGGTTCCAAAGAACAACTTGCAGGCCCCGGAAGCGATACCCCCGTCGTACCCGGCGCACCGGATTACGAATCTCTTGAGGAATCCGACACCGAACTTGCGCGCCAACGCAAGGAGTTTCTGGAGAAACGGCAGAAATTGAACGACGACGTAGAGTTGGCTTTGTCCGGCGGCACGATTGAAGAAACCGAACGGCCAGTACTCGATGCTCCAAGCATGGACGAGATTCTTACCGCGCGCCGGGATGCGTCGGATGACCGGGGCGGAATTTCCCGCTTAGTGCAATGGGCATCGCTCAAACGTGAGCAAGCCCTCGACCTCGCGCAAGATCCCGATTCGTCACCCCAAGTAATTGTGGGTGCAGCCGAGTCGTTGACGGCCCAGGAAGCCGCGCAGGTCTTGCTCACGGTCGTCGGGCAGAACCCGGAGGACCCCTACGCACGGTTGGAACTCGCCCAGGCGTACGATGAAGCTGAAGAGCCGGGTACCGAAGCGGAAGCGATGGGACAATTGCCGACGCTCTATACCCTGGACCCGGATAACGCATTGCCCTACTACCTCGAAGCCAAGCTTCGGCTCGAGCAGAATGACCTCGCGGGAGCGCTTGAAGCGCTGCGCATCGCACAGAGCCTGCCCAAGGCCAGCGCCTACTCCCTTGAGTCGGCCTTGGCAAGGGCGGAAGCGCTTATCGCGAGCGGGCTTCCGTCCGATGAAGCCAAGCTGGTTTCCGCCTTGACTGCGGGGATGGATCAGTACAATTTCCTTTGCGATCTCGGAAAGAATCTGCTAGAATACGGCCAAGACTATATGGCGGTAGGGGATTACGACACCGCCGAAGACATCTTTGAGGCCGTGCAGCGGTTGGGCCAGCAGGCGGAGGAAGGGGCACTTTTCTCTCAAGAGCAGCTGGCCGGTCTGGACATGCAGGCGGCCGCAATCGATGTGTTGGAAGAGCTTTACACGGCAATTGAATCGACTGAGGGAATCGATCAGCTTGCAACGCAAACGCGCGACCTTGTCGCCAGCATTGACCAGCTGAGCGGGTTCTTCGACGCGCTGGATCAACTGTTCTTCAGCGAGGAAAGCTCCGATTTCTTCAGCATGATTTCCGGGTGGATTCTGGAGTCCGGAGACCTCGCGCTCTTCGACTACCTCGAGGAGATGGGGATCTCCCTCACCGGCGCCCAGTAGGCAGATACTGCGTTCGCCGATGCCACCACCCACAAGGGGTTGCTTATTGCGATCAAATCGTTCACAATAAGGGGTACAGACAAGATTATTGTTTGGACCAAGCGGATTGGGAAATGGTTTCCAACCAATAACAAGACGGAAGGAGAAGGGAGGTGAATCGCCATATGAAGCATGTGAAGGTGCTGTCGACCGAAAAGCCCGTGCGCGCCGAACAGGTCGCGTGGGTGGAGTTCAAGAACATTTTTGGGCCGCTCAAGTTGCGTCCTGAGCAACAGAACTGGCTCGTCGCATTGATTGACAACTGGCTGCAGAGCTAGTCATTCGACCAGTGAGACATCCCGTGAGGGTACATGCGGAAGGAGAGATGGAGAGGATAGCTCCTGTATCTATCCATTCCAACGCTTCCGCGAACGAAGCTCCTGTTCACAACGGATTGGAACGTTACAACCCATAGCTCTGTGCAATGGGAGTGTTTCGCGAAAGGGTAAACGACAATGAAACACGTTCGCAAGATATCGAAGAATGCGCCGGTGACCGCTTGGTGGTTCGGCTGGTTCGGTAAGGGCGGTGAGCTGAAGGGTAGTGGCGCCAAAGCCAACTACGTCAATCAGCTTTGGTTCACCAACGGCTCCTTGGATCCCCGAGACGTATAAGGCCCCCCATCGCGTTCGTTTTCCGCGGGCGCGACGGTCAGCGCGATTCCGTTCCGCTGACACGCGGACGAAGGGGTACCAAACTGCGTTTCAACTGGGATACAAACCTTAAGGAGG
>JAHDWY010000261.1 GCA_023384315.1 Candidatus Hydrogenedentota bacterium
ACGATCCGTGGCCGACGTGAAATACGCCCAGGGCTACTCCAGCATCACCCGCGTCGACGGCTTGCGGCTGGTCAAGGTGACCTCCGAAGTCGATTCCAAACGCGCCAACGCTGAAGAAGTGCTGAATGACATGGTCGAAGGCGGATTTCTGCCGGAATTGCGCCAACGCATGCCGGGCTTTTCCTATTCCTTCGAGGGTCCGCAGAAGGACAGCCGGGACGCGTTCAGCGGCCTGGCCATCGGATTTCCAATCGCCTTGTTCGGGATCTACATCATCATCGCAACCATGTTTCGTTCCTACATCCAGCCGGTCATCGTCATGTTCACGGTACCGTTCGGACTTATCGGGGCCATGCTGGGGCATCTCGCGCTCGGATACGATGTAACGATGATGAGCGTCTTTGGAATGGTCGCCCTCGCGGGCGTCGTCGTGAACGACGCGATCGTCTTGATTGAGTGCGTTAACTCGAACATCGCCGAGGGTCAACCCTTTTTTGAAGCGATTTCCCGGGCAGGAGCGCGCCGGTTTCGAGCCGTCATGCTGACGACCATTACCACCGTCGGCGGGTTAATGCCCCTCATCTTGGAGCAAGATTTACAAGCCCAGTTCTTGGTTCCTATGGCGATTACCATTGCCGCGGGAGTCGCATTCGCCACACTATTGACCCTGCTGTTCATCCCGTGCATGCTGGGCGTCCTGAACGACTTCCGGCGCCTCGCACATTATGCGTCGCACCGTACCTGGGTATCGCCGGAGGACGTCGAGCCGGCCAGACTGCGCAACGTGGACGAAGAACTCGAACAAGCAACCCGATCGCCCCAGCCCGTGGCCATCGGCAAGTAGGCAGCGTATCGCAGAACCGGTCACATGCAGCGGAATCTGAGAAGGACTCATTCATGAAGCGCGTTCTGATTGCCCTTTCCTTGATCGTGTCGCAAACCGTGTACGCGGCGGATGCGCCCGGTGATGCGCCGGCGTCCGGCGTCACGCCCGAGCCTGCGACCGCACCGATGGAGGATGCAGCGTCCATTCCCGGTATCAAACTTCTCGCACCGCTCGAACCGGATGCCGCCGACGGCGCCACCATTCTCGATCTACCGCTAGCCGAGCAAATCGCCATTGCGGACAACCCGTCCCTCAAAGCGGCCGTAGCGCGCGTCCAGCAGGCAAAGGCCCGGGTGCGGCAGGCCGTCGCCGCCTGGTACCCCCAACTCGATCTCCTCGCCTCCGCTACGAACACGTGGCTGTCCGAGCGCGATTACCTCAACGCGAGACGCGCAGCCTCGGATGGCCTCTGGTCGCAATGGGCCCTCGGGACCCAGGCCCGTTTACAAGGGCAGATCGTTTCGAATTTCAGCCAAGTTCTGAACGGAGTCACCTCGCTCGTTCTTCCGAACACCGGAACCGGCCAGGCCGGCCAGCAGGGATTCGGCGCGTCGTCCCCCGCATTGACGAACGCCCAGATCTTCCAGGACCTGCTCGATACGAGCCTGCTTAGCATCAAGAGCCGGGGGTCCGTCGACGACTCCTTTGAAAACTATAACATCAGCCTCATTGCGTCATGGGTGATGTTCAATGGCTTTGAGCGCAAGTTCGCCATCGCCGAAGCGAAGTACGGTTCGCAGGAATTCGAAGCTGCATATCAAGAAGCGCAACGTCTCCTGCTGTCCGCCGTCGCGCAAACGTACCATTCCGCGCAATTGGCCCGCGAGAACATTGGCATCGCCGAGGCCGATCAGGCGTTTAACGAGCGCCAGTTGAAGGAAGCCAAAGCGCGCCGCCGCGTCGGCACCGGGTCGCTCAGCGACGAGCTGAACTTCGAAGTGCGCGTGAACGCGGCGCGCGCAAGCCTCATCCAGGCCTACCAGGATTACAACATCGCCATCATCGCCCTGTCCGAACTGCTGGGGTTTGCCGATGCCCGCTTTCCCGAAAACTACGTGCTGGCGCCGCTGAATCCCGAGTCCCTCGAGGAACTCAATCCGCCGGAGCCGGAAGCCTTGGTGCAACTGGCGAAGTCGTCGCGTCCCGATCTCGCGGGCAGCGAATTGGCCGTGAAGCGCACCGCCGCGACCATCGGCCGCGCCCGCGCGCCTTTCTACCCCACGGTCACGGCGCAGGCGTCGAAAGACGGGTTCCGGTCTGACAACTTCAAGTTCGGCGAGAAGGACTTTGGCACGTCGGTCGGGGTGAACGTCCAATACAATCTCTACGCCGGAGGCGCGAAGAGCGCGCGCGTCACCGAAGCAAAAGCGTTGCGCACCGAAGCGGAACACTCGCTCCACGAAACCGAACTCGCCGTCGCGAGCGAGGTTCGCCAAGCCGTTCAACAGCTTCAGGCCGCCCAGGAACAGTTGGTCCTGCAACGGGCCAACGCGGTCTTCGTGCAGCGCAACCGCGACCTCGTCGAGAAAGAATACGCGGGCGGCGTCGGTTCCCTGGTGCGCCTGAACGAAGCCCAACGCGATCTCGTGTCCGCCGAAGGCAATCTCGCCGCCGCGCGCGTTCAACTGCGCCAAGCCTGGCACGACGTCTACACCGCCACCGGCGAAACCGTCGTCCCCTACACAACCGACTCGGGAATGGAAACAACCGTAGTCGAGGCCGGGGAAGAGGAATAAGTTGCCTGTCTCGTTGCCGGCGCGCTGAGTGCAAGTCACGACAAGCCGTCCCATACCCTTGAAGAACATCCCCCTTGATCCCCCTTCAATGGGGGAATTTTGTCAGGCCGAAGTTTTGGTATGTGCGCAGCCTAATGGCCTAATGCGTAACCGTGGTCGGCCCAACGCGAAGCGTTACTAGTATTCGCCCTTTGAAGGGTGATTAAGGGGGATGTTTTTTGGTACCGAATCCCTCTTGATCGGTACTAGGGCGCCCATTCCGGAAGCGAAGCAATCCACTCCTCGTATGCGCCGCGAATATCCTCCGCGCTCGTGAAGGGGACGTACAACACGCGCGCGCGATACCCGTACGTTTGCCCAGGAACCGGGTCCCGAATGACAAACTGCCAGTCCCACGCGGGCGAATGCGGATCGAATTTCCCGGCCGCATTCTTGATGAAGTTCCACAACGCCAGCCGCATCGGTTCTTTGCGATCGAACATCATGACGTAGGCCATTGTGTCGTCATGCGTCTCCGGGTTTCCGTCGCCGTCCACCAGTCCATAGTAGAAGGGTAGGAGAAACGTCTTCGCCGGATGCTCGATGAGGTTCAACGTCTGCGCGCCCTCTTCATACGGCAGCGGCGGGACGCCATGGTACGCGATGGTTCCCGTTTCAAAGCCGTCTTCGGTGTCCTCGCCGAAACTTAGCCATCCTTCCCGGTCGCCGTCCATGCCGTAGAAGTAAAAGCGCCGTTCGCGCGTGTGATTCATATAACTCGCCCACATGAACGCGGCGAATCCCAGTGGAAAGCGGTCCTCGGTCGGCGTCGCGCGAAACTCCATGTCGACGGTGTCGCCATTCAGCGTAAACCTCATCTCGCTCGCCATTCCCCACGTGTTCCCTTCGGCGGGATAACGGATCGTCGCGCTCGCGGGTCCGTTCGCTACGACTATATGCGGGTCGGCGTTGGGCGTGAACATGGCAATATCGTGATCCGCCGCCGTGCCGTTGAAGATGTGCTCGAAGTACAACCCCGTCGCGTCGTCCCGGAACAGGTTCTGATCGGGATACGACGCATGGCGCAACGGATTGAACCCGTTACCCGATCGACGCCGATTGGCGATGGCGTCCAGCAAGCGGCCTCGCCACGCGCCGCTCGCGACATCCACCTTGTGCCCCTCGGTTTCATACGTGCGGATGCGGTGATTCGCCAGTTCCAGCTCGCGCAAAAGATGTTTCCGGGAGTTCTCCGCCGTGACGTTCGTCGAATCTTCGTGGCGCGGGAAGTCGTAGACCCACAACGCGGCCAAGGGCACGTCGTTCAACTCGAGGTCCGCAATCTGCTGAAGGAATTCCCGCCGCGCCGTATCGGGCCCGCCATGCTCCGCATCGTCCGGGGCGCCAAATTCCCCCACAAACAAGGGCTTTTTCGCTTCCCTTGCAGCCGCCATCCCGAGCCCCAGGATCTCGTCATATGACGTGTACTCCTGCTCGAATCGCTCGCCGTGAATGTGCGGATACACGTGAATCGACAACAGGTCCAACGGATCCGGATGCTGCGCCAGCAGCGACTGCGCAAACTGCTCCCGCGAGTCTCGCGTCCAGGAAAGCTCCTCGCGTTGGTGCCACGCCGAAGGCCTCGGCAGGCTGTTTCCCGAGGTGATCGGCCGGTTCGGATCGAACTCCCGCACCGTCTTGCCGAATTCCCGCAATGCCACATTCAGCATCTCGTGGGTGAAGTCGTCCGCTTCCGAACGCTCCGCCGGGGTTCCGTTGCGCGGCACCACCCACGGACGATGATCGGCTGCGTTCGGCAGGTCGATGGCGAGGTTATACTCGTTGCCAAACTCCCAGGCCCAGATCGCCGGCGAGTCCACATATCGCGACACGACTTCCCGCGTGTACTTGCGCATGAACGCGATCGTCTTGCTCTCCGCGCTTCCCCACTGGTTTCGAGGTTCGCCAACGACGTCGGGTACGGCTCCGTTCCACCAGAACAGACTCGGCACCAGACCCACGCCTGCATCCTCTGCCGCGCGAACGACGTCATCCAGGAACGCGAAGTACGTCTCCGGGTCGTCTTGATACAACTTCCAGTCTATCGGCCAGAATCCGCACGCCATAAAGCGCGCGAAGGGAATCCCGCTTTCGCCCAATACGCGGAGACCTTCCCGGTAACTTGTGTCTTCCGGGTCGGCGATTCGGCGGCTAAACGCGCTGAAATAGTTCACGCCCACTGCTCGGAACGGCTTGCCGTCGCGGAGCAGCGTTCCGGTTTCATCGATTGAGATACCCGAAGCCGGCTCGGCATTCGATGCAAACGTCATCGCCCCGGCCAGCAGAAACACAGCAAGATTTCGCATTTTCTACTCCCCAAATGAGTTCCCGGGGCAATACTACCCGCCCCGGCCGCAACGCGCCAAATCCGCAAATTGATGGGTTCCAAAGGCTATGATAGGATACGCAAACGTCTACGAGATTAGCTGGAGGCAATGTCGATGAGATCCGTCGCGATACTGGTTATTGCGGTCTTTGCGGTCGCTGCTCCCGTGACAGCACAAGGTGTTGTGGGCGACCTGCTCGCCGGGAAGCTGGTCGATCCGCAGGTCGGCCAGTGGGCCTGGTATGATCTGAGCTCCGGCCGGGACAGTAAGAAGTTTGTCGTTCGCCAAGCCATCGTGGGGGAAGAGAAAGTCGGCCGCAAGAGCGGGTACTGGGTCGAGTTTGAAGTGGTCCCCGAAGTTGGATATCGAGTCGTGTACAAGATGCTGCTCACGGGACCTGCCAGCGACCCCAGGAACATCGTCCGTGTGATCGAGAAGACCGGCGCCGAACCGGCCGTGGAACTCGAAGTCGATCCCAACGCAAGCGGCGAGGAAGCCCCCAAGCCCGAGCGAAAACCTACCGGCCAAGAGGACGTTGCCACGATGAACGGCGTCGTCAGCGCCGAACACTACGAGGTGGCGCAGGGCGGCCAGACCATGCATCTCTGGATCAATGAGAGCATCAAGCCCACGGGAATCGTCAAGCTCGAATCATTGGATGGCCGCATGGTCTTGCGCAACTATGGAGAAGGCGGCGAGTACGCCAAGAGCGTGATTACCGAACAGCCAATCTCCGCGGCGGAAGCGGCCAAGATTCGCGAATCCCAGCCGGAAGCGGCTCCCGAGGTACAGACCCACGTGGGCACGGAATCCGAATCGAATCGTAACTAGGCGGGCGGGAGAGCGTCAATGAATTCAAAGGTCGTGTTAGTTGCGGGCGTCTTGAGCGTCATGGTCGTGGCCTGTCAAACGCCCAAGAAACCCGAAGCGCCGCCTCCCCCGCAGGCCAGCATTCGATTCGAGCCTGCCTGGGCGGTTTCGACAATCCACCACGGCGATGGCCGGTACGGTGATCTCTTCAGCGGTGCGTCCCGCGCGGTCTGGAATACGAGTGAGATCGCCTCCATGAAGAAGGCGGCATCGACGCCGCCCGACCTGGTTCCGCCTCGCCTTGACGAAGACGCGCAGGCTCTCACCGAAGCCTACGTCGTTATCGAATGCCATCTCGTTTCCGAGTTCAACGATATGAGCGTCGCGTACGACGCAATCCGGCTGCGAGGCATTCAGTCGTATATGATGACGCCGGACGGCACCCGCCTCGACCCGATTCAGATCCGGAGCTTCGGTTCCGTTGACGAATCCCAGGCCGATGCGTTGAAACGTTTTTCCTTAACCACCGTCCTGATTTTTCCCCGTGATAATCTGTTGATGGGTATGCCGGCTTTGAGCGCGCAGGCGGAGAGCGCGCGGCTGGTGCTCGAGGGACACGATAGTGTGTATTACTTCGAGTGGGCAGGCATGCACGCGGGAGAGAGCGGGCTGCGGCCGCCCACTCAGGAAGAAGCCTTGTACATCACCAAGCTCGGTTACTACGAGCTATACACCGGTATTCGCCGGTTGGCCCATATCTTCGATTGACGGGGCTCCCGGACCCGAACGCGTCTCGCTTGTCCGGAGGAGCGGAAAGTGGGGCATCGGCGACAGCCCGCCGCGAGTTCGTGATTCACGAGTTTCGAAGTGAAGCGGCACGTATCGATTCTTCGTCGAATATGTTGCCCGTGCC
>JAHDWY010000262.1 GCA_023384315.1 Candidatus Hydrogenedentota bacterium
TGACGCGATCGATCTCGAAGAGATCGCCTGCGATCAGCACCGCATCGGCCGGCCATTCCACAGCGCGATCAAGGATCCGCTTCAAGACATCTCGCAGGCTCTGACGACGGCGATTGCCGAAAGCCGCCGGAAGTCGTTCCTCCGCATAACACGCGTCGAGATGGAGGTCTGAGGTATGAATGAGTCGAATCACGATAGTCCATCGGCTGTTGTCGGGCTGATGCGTAATCGCACCTTGCCCAGCGGTTTCCGCCGACGCCGGTCCGGCTTTCGTGCGAAAGGAAGCGGACTGCGTTGCGGAATCCTGGAATAGACAAGGTGCGTCGTATGATACCTGTTTCAGGCGGCAGATCTGTAATTCGAGACGCGCGCGCGAATCGCCCGGCTTTTTCTGTGCCTGCAGGCGCGAACGCATTGCGCCAACATCCCGAAATGCGGTGAGCAATACCCCCGAGAAAACTTATCCGCTCGCGGGCGAGAAATCCGGGCTAGTCCCCGCAAATGGACGGCGGGTTTCCGGCGGCCGCGTCCTCGTACCCCTTCAGAAAGCTGTGGATGAGCGTTCGCCGGAACATGAACCGGAAGCAGCCCGTGTCGGGCGCCAACGCACCGCACAACCTTCGGTAGAT
Source organism: Candidatus Hydrogenedentota bacterium (assembly GCA_023384315.1). Lineage (GTDB taxonomy): Bacteria > Hydrogenedentota > Hydrogenedentia > Hydrogenedentales > SLHB01 > JAHDWY01. The sequence goes on from JAHDWY010000262.1 coordinate 630, forward strand.
CGAAACCAGCACCCGTTCCGGCCCGATCAATCTGCCTTGATACGGACGCAGCAGCCGGTTTTGGATCACGTCGGCGTGGGTCTTGTCGAGCAGCATGCGAAGCGAGTATCCCTCGGCATAGTACCGGCAGCGCTCGTCGTCCTGCGTCACCGGACACCAGAGGTACGCGGTCGCGTCGTCGCCGTAGAACCCGCGAACGCCTTGCGCTTCCAACCTCCATGCGAGTTCCACATCCTCGAGACCCGAATGGAGAAAGGACTCATCAAATCCACCGGTTTCGCTCACGGCAACCCGGGGAAGACTGAGATTCCAGGCGCGCCAATCGATGAAACTCAATGGCTGCCCTTTTAGGAAACCGTCCCCCCGGAAAACGGAATAGTCGCGCGTAAGGGTGTTGGCGGCGATTTGCGGGTGATGGCGAATCGCACCGACGATGGCCGCGCTTCCCCCGTGACGTTCCTGCGCGCGCACGTGGCTTTCCACGAGGCCGGGTCCCGCAAGGAGATGGTCGTCGAGAAATAGAACCCAGCGACCCTTGGCTTTCTGAACCGCCTGGTTTCGCGCCTGCGCGCGATTCGCATTCTCCGCCAAAATGCTCCGTGAACGAACCGGGGCGCCCGCAACGTAGCGGTCGAGGACCTCCTGCGTACTATCCGTGCTCGCCAGGTTGACAATGAGCAGCTCGAAGTGCGCCGCGGGATAACTCTGCAACTCCAGGTGGGAAAGCGTGAGAGGTAGCAATTCCGCGCGGTTCCGAACCGTGATGATGAGGGAGACGTCGGTAGCATCCATGGAAAATCGTAGTCCAATACGGTCCTCCGCCGGAGTGGCGGCACCGTTTGCCCCATACCGGAGGAAGGAACCAAAGCCCTGCGCACGATACTAACGCGCCACCGGGATCGCGTCAAGGCGAGCCTGGAGGTTTCGAAAACCGTGGGACGGCGACAGCCGGTACCGACGAAGCATTGCCCGGGTTAGAAGGATCGCTGCCGGCGAAGATTTCGCTGCCGTCCCCCACGCCGTCGCCGTCGGAATCGATCAGAGTCGGATCGGTAGGAACGCCGAAGGCGCCGAGAATCTCATCGCGGTCCGATATCCAATCGCCATCCGTATCGCGCGCGTGGGGATCCGTCACGTAGCCGAAAGCGCCGCTGATCTCGTCCGCGTCTGACAGACCGTCTCCGTCTGAATCCGCATCGTCATCTTCGATGACGATGGTGATGGATTGCGCGATCGGCGAGAGCACCACGCCAATCGGGGATGAGAGTTCCAGCGAAAAGGCCTCGGGACCCTCATGTCTCGTATCGTCGATAATTGGAATTGCGATCGTAAGTGTATTTGCCGCCACATCAAATTCAAACGCGCCGCTTACCGTGCCGAAGTCGATCCCCGGGATTGCGTTTCCAGAGATGCTGACGCATACGACCGACGCGCCCGCGATGGCGTTTGGTGCGGTGAGATCCACACCGATCTGGATCGACCCGCTCGCTTCGGAGACGGACACGCTCGCCGATCCAAACGCGGCTTGCGGCAGAGGGTCGTCGTCGATGATGGTCAACGTCGCACTACGGTCGGCCTTCGGGAGCGTCATCCCTTTTGGCTTACGGAGTTTCAGTTGGATGGTTTCACTCAGTTCCCGAAAGCCGTCATCCACGATGGGGACCTGAAACGTCTTGACAGCGTCGAAGGGGCCAAACTCAATCACGCCGGAAACACGCACGAAATCCGCGCATTCCGTTGCCGTGCCCGATCGCGCCACATAGCGCACGCTCGCCGTCTTTCCCACGCCGGGCGGTTCGGCCAGTTCGATCGCGATCGCCGCGGCGCCATTGGTCTCGACGATGCTGAAACTTGAGGACGCGAAACCTGCCGAAGGCGAACCGGGTGTGGAGGCATTCACGTAACCGATATCGCGCAATAAAGCGACCTCGATTTGGCTGTACTCGCGGATCGCGACGCCCGGGTCCAGGACCGGTTTCATCAAATGGGTTCCCGGTACTTCCTGCGAGAGGTGACTCAGACTGCTGCCGACCACGAATGTCTCGGGCGTATAAAGGGGAACTCCTCCGCCGAAGATGTTCTCGACCGTCGCACCACGCAAGAGAACTCCACCGTCGCTCCCGACAAGACTTTCCGCCGGCCCTACGAATTCCGGGGAAGCGTTGAAGAGTGAGGCCCCGCCCGCGGTGGTCATGGATTCGTCCCATCGGGTGTAGACGCCGGGGTTTCCGCCCGTAAGGAGGCTGCTCCCGTCTTCGTCGCAGACCGAAAGGAGACCCAAGCCATGGGTCAACTCGTGAAGCAGTGCGGTAAAAAGATCGAGCCGGTTTTCCGGAACCTGTGGCGCGGCATCCGTGTACCAGGGAAACCCGAAGTCCACCCGGCAAACGATATCGGCCGTGTCCGGTGCGGGATCGATCCCCGTCGTGATGTGTTGAAAGGCGAGCCCGTTCCCGAAGCCGTGAGGCTCCTCAAAGAACAACGGCCCGGCGGTTGCCAGGAACCCGCTCCCGTCCGTTTCTGACGTGTTGAATTGAATGTCGCATTCCGCGGGGCCGGCCTCATTGAGTACGTCGCCCAGATACTCGAGGACGCGATCCACAACCGCGCGCCGCTCCACCCCCAGCGTAGGATGATCGAACCCGATATTGTTGCCCAACCCCCACCGCGCCGTCTGATCCTTGTAAGAGACATTGAACGTAATCTCGTTGACCTTGCGCTGCGTCGCGTGCTCGGGCCGCATCGCCGCCCATGCTGGTGGCGCTGCCGAATCAAAAGACTCCACGACGCCCGAGGAGTCGATGTAGAACACGCGTTCCGCTTGAGACGCGGAAGGCGCCAACAACGCCAGCGCAATGGCGATTGAGGCGAAACTGCGCAGGCTTCGTCGGGACGCCGTATTCATGCTCCGGTACATGCTGTCTTTCTATCCATGAATTGGAAGGCGTTGGACCACGCACACAAGGCGCACCTATTGTAATACATTCGCGCGATGTCGTTTCTTCGTACAGCGGGGATCTGTCAGCTGCCTGGGACGGTTAGAACTTCCCGCGCCACAGGTGGTACGATTCATTTGCTTGACGACGAGATACGGCGCGCACCTGCCAGGCGAGCGGCGGTCTCCATCGGTCGAATCGCGATCGACAGCAGGGATGAAAGCAACACACTGTGACTGAACCCACACCACACTACCGTTACGCGCTGCCTCCCTTGTTCCTGATCGCGGGAATATTCATCGTCCTGGGACCCACATTCTGGAACGGCACCGAGACCCGGCAGGGAAGCGTTACGGATGCCTACGAGAACAGCGACCTTTACCACTACGTCTATCCGGCCTACGACTACACCTTTGGCCGCATGCGCGGGAGCGGGGAGGTAGACGGACGCATCACGATATTGCCCGGGTTGGGCGGCTCGCTTCCTGCCTGGAATGCGCAACAGCGTTGCGGCATGCCGTTAACGACGGACCCACGCCTCGGCGTTTTTCAGCCCTTGAACGCCGTTTTCCTGTTCTTGCCCACGGCCCAGGCTCTTGCCGTCCACGCGTTTTTGTGTCTGTTTCTCATGGGCCTCTTCTTCGCCCTGTTCGCGCGCGCCGTGGGCGTGGGATACGTGGCCGCCGTGATTGGCGGGATCGTGTACGCCTATTGCGGCGCGTCGGCCGCGGCCATGTCCCGGCCGTGGATGGCCTCGGCCATGGTCTGGTTCCCCTTTGTCATGTGGGCTGTGCGCGAATATGGCCATCGGTTCGACGTTGGGACCGCTATGCTCGCGGGACTGGGAAGCGCCTTGTTGATTTTGTCGGGCGCCTATGCGCTTGTGCTGGCCTACCTGTGCCTGGTCCTTCCGTATCGAATTCAGATGACGCTCTTTCCCCGTTCCGACGAACCCCAGATCCCCCCGTTGCGCCGGCGCATCCGTGGCCCCCTGCTGATGGGGCTCGTTGCCATCGGCGTATCATCGATCCAGTGGTTGCCGACAGCATATTGGGCCTTGCGCCTTGACGCGCCCTTTCAGTCTCTTTGGAGTTTTAGTCTCGCGGCCGAGGCGCCGGTCTCATGGCGCGAATTCCTGGTCCAGGTGCTCGCGCCCAATTCAGACAGCCTGCCTCGAATCGCCTATGTCGGCACCGTCACCTTGTTGTTGATCCCCGCGGCGTTGTTCCATCGGCACCGCCGCCGCGATGTGCTGTTCTTTCTTGCCGCCGCGGTTGCAGGGGCGGCGGCCGCGATCGCCGGGGCCTCGGGGTTGCCACTGGAGTTTCCCCATCTTGCGTTTCTCTACCCCGTGGCTTTCAGCCTCGCCACGCTCGCGGCCCTGGGCGCCGATCGGCTCCTGACGCCGCGCGATACCTTTCGGTCCCGCCCCATATGGTTGCCGGCCACCGTCGTTGTTGCGCTGAGCATCGGCCTTATCATCGCCTTCGGCGCGGACATCCGCCAATACGTGATTCCCTTCCTCGCGGTACTGATGCTCTTTCTATTGTTTCGCTACCGCGTGTTTGCGCCCGTCTGCGGAACCGCGATTGCCGCGCTGCTGGTGGTCGACCTGACCCTCGCCAGCCGGAACACCTACCGCCACCCGCGGCAGGATGCGCCGGACTGCTATCAGCGTCACGCCGCCGCGCTGGACGACCTGCGCGAACAATGCCTCGGGGCGCGTGCGTTGTTCTCTGCGCGCGCCCTCGACGTATCCCTCACGCCGAACATGGGATTTCTTTACCCGCAACGGCTCATCGGCGGCGCCCTGCTGCCGCTGACGTTGGATGAAGCCATCTGGTGGAGTCAACTGGGCGATGCGGGATCTCCCCTGATCCAGGCAACGGGCAAAGCCGTCACGCACGATTCCGCGAAACCGCGACTGCTTAACTACATGGCGATGCGCGCCATACTCGCGTCGCCGCAGGGCCCCTTGTACAACGGCGGCTGGGGTGCGGACGGTCCGCGCCTGCGGGAAGCGCCCACGCGCGACGATCTTCGGCTGTTTATCAACGAGGACGCGTTGCCGCGCGCCTATTGGGTGCCCGCCGCCCAGGTGACCGTTGGCGTGCAGGCGGCCATTGACCTCTTGACCGAAGACACCTTCGATCCCGCGCGCGAATGCGTGGTCGACGCCCTGTCGCCCGGCATCGAAACGCTGGCCACCGCCACCGGGAGCGCCACGGCAACGTCGCCGGATCGCTCCAATGCGACCTGTTCCGTCGAGGATTTGAGCCCGGAACACGTGCGTGTCCGCGTGAACGCACCCGCGCCCGGTATCACCGTTCTTGCGGATTCCTATGCGGAAGGGTGGACGGTGACCGTCAACGGCGTTCGCCAACCGATTCTCAGCGTGAACGGATTGTTTCGCGGCATCGTCACTCCGAAAGGGGTCAGCGAGATAGATTTTGTATACCGTCCGCTCGTTACGTACGTCGCCCGCGGCATCGCCATTACCGTCCTCGTGCTCGTGCTGTTGTACGGCGTGCGCGTCTTCTTTCGCCGCAGTGCCGCACTCGTTTCTCTTTGAACCGGGAGGGCCCGATTGATAGCATGTGGCGCTCCATCCCAGGGGGATTCTCACAAGCAAGGAGAAGCAAGCTATGGGTGCGCAATTGCGTATCGGGTTTATCGGCGCCGGTGGAATCTCGGCGGTTCATTACGAGCGGCTGCGCGCCGTCAAAGGCGCCGCAGTCGTCGCCCTCACGGAACCCAGCGCGACATCGTTACAGCGCTTGTTTGCGCGGTTTCCGGAAACGGAGCGGCTGCCTCGATACGAAAACTACATCGAGATGATCCGGCGCGAGGACCTCGATGGCGTCGTCGTCATGAGCCCCCACACGCTGCACTACGAGCAGATCAACTCGTGCCTGGGCAAGGGCCTCCACGTGCTCGCGGAGAAGCCGCTGACCTGTACCGTCAAGCACGCGAAAGCCCTGATTCGCAAGGCGGCGAGAGTAAACCGCGTGCTGATGATCGCCTATCAGCGGCACTACGACCCCCAGTTCCGCTACATGCGCGAGCAGATCGCCAAGGGCGCGCTCGGCGAGATTCAATTCGTTCAGGCGATCCAGTCCCAGGAATGGCTTC
>JAHDWY010000263.1:0-1178 GCA_023384315.1 Candidatus Hydrogenedentota bacterium
TGCCCCATGTATCGGGATACATCGAAGAAATGGCGCACAATTTCGTCGCTGCGACGAAGGCGCAGTTCGGCTGGGAAATGATAGGGTGGAGCATCGGCGTTCACGCGACGCAGGCCGTGGCGACTAACCCCATCTTCGTTCAGCACTGGACCGAAACGTATCAAGGGCAGGCGAGCACCTATCAACGTTACGTCGCGGCGGGATTCGTACTTCCCTCCGATGTACCGGCGAATCAGGTGGACCGAATCCATGCCTACATCCTGAGCGAATGCGAACGGCAATACGGCGTGTCCTTCTGGCGGGATGCCTTCACTGAAATCCGAAAAGAAGCCCAAGCCCTGCGCGATGCCGCTAATGCTGGCGGGGATGACGCCATCCGCAATAAGCGGTATCAGATTACGATAGAATGTTTTGATCGGCTACCCGGAATAGAATTCAAGCAGATGCTTCAAAACAGCGGCATCTCGATAACAACGGACGTTAAATCACTCCATCCCACGGAGCCGGGCTGGAATCGGCGATTGCAGTGATATGAAAACGGATATACCGTCGAAGCGGGGGAAACATGTGCAGATTCGCGATACAGTTCTTGGTGGCAGCAAGTATTTGGACGGGTGCGTACGCGGAAACCTTCTACGTCTCTCCGAATGGGAACGATGCAAACTCCGGCGCGGAAGACGCGCCATTTGCCACCGTGCAAGGTGCCCGCGATTCGGTTAGGGCGAGTCTTCAGAGGCCTAATCGGGCTCCCGGGTCAATTGAGGTGATCATCCAGCCGGGACGGTACTTCGTCGGCGAAACGTGGAGTTTGACCGCACCGGATAGCGGCAGTGTGGAGTCTCAGATCGCGTACCGTGCGGACGCGCCCGGCGTTGCACTCGTTGGTGGCCGTCAACTCCCTTCGGATGCCTTTGTTCCGCTGACCGATGCGGCGATTCTTACCCGGCTCGTGCCTGAGGCTCGCGATGCAATCCGGATATTTAATTTGCGTGATGCGGGCATCACGGAGCTCGGCGCCTTTCCCAACCGGTTTGAGAATGCGCCTCCGTTACCCGAACTGTTCTTCAACGGCGAACGCATGACCCTCGCCCGCTGGCCCAATGACGATTGGGCAACCATTGCGTCGATTGTCGAGAGCGGCCCCGCGCCGTGGCGCAACCACGCCTCCGACAAACTGG
>JAHDWY010000263.1:1188-6687 GCA_023384315.1 Candidatus Hydrogenedentota bacterium
TGAATACAGCGGCGACCGGCCGGAGCGATGGGGTTCCGCGCCGGAAGTCTGGCTGCACGGGTACTGGTGTTTCGATTGGAGCGCGGAGACGATCAAGGTCGGCGCCATCGACGTGGATAACCACCGGATTACCTTGAGCGAGCAGCACCACTATGGACTCGGCAGCGGCAATCCTGCCCCGCGACGATACTACGCCACGAATCTGCTCGAAGAATTGGATCAGCCCGGCGAGTATTTCATCGACCGGGCAGGCGGACAACTCTTCTTCTGGCCACCGGGCGACATGTCAGGAGCCGACATCGTGCTGTCGACGCTGACAGGGCCGGTCATTGCTCTCGACAGCGTTTCCCATATCAGGCTGGAAGGTCTCACCGTCGAAACCTGCGTCGGCACTGGCATCGACGTGAAGGGTGGGGAAGGGGTCGCGATCCAATCGTGCACGGTTCGCAACACGGGTCAAGATGGAATCGTCATCACCGGCGGCGCGCACCACACCGTCGCGGGCTGCGACATTCACGATACGGGAACGGCCGGGCTGCGCGTGAGCGGCGGCGATCGCAAGACGCTGACGCCCTGCAATCATGTCGTCGACGACAACCACATCTGGCGGATCTCGCGGCGGCAGCGCACGCACGCCTACAACATTCACATGGACGGCGTCGGCATTCAGGTGACGCACAACCTGCTCCACGACGCCCCGCACCAGGCCATCGGTCTCGGCGGAAACGATCACCTCATCGAGTTCAACGAAATTCACCATTCCGGCATGGAAACCGACGACAGCGGCGCCTTCTATATGGGCCGCAACCCCTCCATGCGCGGCACCATTATCCGCCACAACTACTGGCACCATATCGGAAGCGCCCTGACCCACGGTAGTTGCGCCATCTACTTCGACGATGGCTCCGGGGGACAAACGGTGATCGGAAACGTCTTCTATAAAGCGGCCGGCGGGAACTTTGGCGCGGTCTTCGTACACGGTGGTCATGACAATGACGTGATCAACAATATCTTCGTAGACTGTAAGCGCGCCATTGGAGCCGCACCCTGGGATGACGACCGGTGGTGGGACTACGTGGCCGCGCCACTATGGCAACAGGTGCTGCTCCAGGATGTCGACATCACGCAGCCGCCATACACCACGAAGTATCCCGACCTCGTGGGATTCATGGAGCGCAACGATCGGGCCCGGCTCAACCGCGCGGCCCGCAACCTCGTCGTCCAGTGCGACGACTTCATCAACGGCAATTGGGACGAGCACGACAACTACGTCACCGCGGACGACCCCGGCTTCGTAGGCATGGCCCATCAGAACTTTGCGCTTCGGGAGAATGCTGAGGTGTATTCTTCGTTGCCTGCGTTCGAGCCTATACCCTTCGCGGAGATGGGTTTGCGTACCGCTCGCAACAGGTAACCGGCGTGATTCATGCGCCAGGGCAATCGCACTAAATTTGGCCGTGTTTTCGATTGTCGGTCGAACTTCCCCCGTCACCCTCGCGAACGCGGGGGTCCATCTTCCCCGTTCGGCATCATTTGCGACCGAAGATGGATTTCCGCCTGCGCGGGAATGACGGATTGCGTAATTTCGCAGGAGTTTTTAGTGCGATTGCCCTGATTCATGCGTCCTTGTCACGTTCCTGACCCTCTGCTATAGTGAACGGGAAGGTTGCTGCGGGCAAATCGACCCACTTCGGCGGGTCCAACGAGAGGTGGCCATCCCCATGCCAGATCAGGTTGCTGTTAATCCTACGATTCCCATGCAGACCGATACTGCAACCTCGGAGATCGTTGTGCGCGATCCACGAACGGGCAACGTACTCTATACGCTTCCCGAGCCCTCCGATGTGGAAATCGAACGCGCGTTTCAGGAAGCGCGCCAAGCCTTTGCGAAGGTCCGCGGTATGTCCGTGCGGGAGCGGTTGGACGAGACCCTCAAACTCAAACGGTTCTTCCTCGACAACAAGGAGATGATCGTCGACCGCGTTGTGCAGGAAACCGGCAAGGCCCGTACTGATGCATTGGTGTCGGAAGTGTTCACGGTGCTCGACATCATCGACTACTACGACAAGCACGCCGAACGCCATCTCGCCGATGCGAAAGTGCCGACACCGGTCATTCTCTGGCCAAAGAAATCGAAAATATACTACGAGCCCATCGGCCCCGTTCTGATTATCTCTCCGTGGAACTATCCGCTGAACCTCGCCATGATCCCCATGATCACGGCTTTCGTCGCGGGGAACTCGATCGTCTTCAAACCATCTGAGTGGACACCGCTCAAGGGCCTCATCGAAGAGATCATCGAGAAGAGCGGTTTCATGAAAGGCGCCGTGAAGGTCGTGTATGGCGGGAAAGACACCGGCCGCAAACTCATCGATCAGCGTCCCGCGAAGATCCTGTTCACGGGCAGCACCCGCGCCGGCCGCCAGATCATGGAGCAGGCTGCGAAGCATCTCATTCCCGTCGAACTGGAACTGGGCGGGAAAGACCCCATGGTGGTCTTCGACGACGCGGATATCGACCGCACCGCGGCGGGCGCCGTGTGGGGCGCCATGACGAACAGCGGCCAGACTTGCACCTCCGTCGAGCGGCTTTTCGTGCATGAACGCGTTTATCCGCAGTTTGTCGAGGCGTTGAAACAGAAGATTGAAAAGTTGTCACATCCTTCACGCGACCGGGGCCGCCCTGATGCGGGCGACCTGGATGTCGGTTCCATGACGGCGCGATTCCAGATCGAAAAGGTAGAGGACCAAGTCAACGACGCCAAGGCCAAAGGCGCTACCGTGCACACGGGGGGCACGCGCACCGAGGACTCCCAAGACTTTCCGCCCACGCTGATCACGGACATAACGGACGAGATGAAGATCGCCCACGAAGAGACCTTCGGCCCCGTGCTGACGGTTCAGCCGTTCAAGTCCGAAGACGAGGCCGTTCGTCTCGCGAACGATTCCCCTTACGGGCTCAGCGCCAGCGTCTGGTCAAAGGACATCGACCGGGCCACCCGCGTCGCCCGCGCCATCGAAACGGGTAACGTTTCCATTAACAACGTGCTGGCCACGCAAGGCAACTCTGCGCTGCCCTTCGGCGGAACCAAGGAGAGCGGTTTCGGCCGGTACAAAGGCCCGCACGGGCTTCACAGCTTTTCCAATATCAAGAGCATCATGATCGATTCCGGTTCGAAATATGAACCGCATTGGTTTCCGTACACGAAAGAAAAGTACTCGCTCTTCAGCAAACTGCTGGACGCGGTGTATGACGGCGGGCCCTTGTGGTTGCTCAAGACCATTCAGGTCGGCATGAAACTCGAGGCGCACGTCAAGAAGAACAAGTTGTAGTCCACAGCCGCAGAGGGGGGGACGCGATATGGGCGGGGGAGAGGCTCGTATCTACGATTTTGCCGTGGTCGGTTCCGGCACGTCGGGCGGCGTGCTGGCCTACTATTTGCAGAAGGCGGGTGCGCAAACGCTGCTCATTGAGGCCGGCAAACGCTACTCGGCCGACACCTTTCCCCGCAACGAGGCAGATTACTCGGCCCAACTGTTCTGGGGCGGCGGTATCGAGTTCGACTCCCGATGCACGATGGGTTTTCTGCGCGGAAAATGCCTCGGCGGTGGGTCGGTAGTTAATCAGGCTTTGCTTGACCGGTTCGACGACGTGGCATGGGACGATTGGCGGGCTGCTTCCGGTATCGACTTCTTTACAGCCGACGCCATGGCCCCGCACTACGAGGCGATTGAATCCGAACTGTCGCTCCAATCCATCCCCGAGGATCGCCGCAATCGCAATGCGCACCTCTTCACGCAGGCGTTGGACTGCCTTGGGATCGCCTGGGCGCCGCTGCGGCGCGGACAAAGTCACTGCGCAACGGAGCAAGGCAACGACTGCATGGCCTGTCTCGGCGGGTGCCACCGCGACTCGAAGCAGAGCACGTTGGCCACCTTCATCCCGCGCGCGGAAGCGCTGGGACTCGAAGTGCTGTCCGAATTTCACGTTGGCAGAATCGAGTCTGACCGGAACGGCGTTACTATCCATGGAACCGGTCGCGACGGCAAGGAATCCCTTCAGGCAGGCGCCTGCGTGCTGGCTGCGGGATCTTTCGGCACCACGCACCTGCTCCTGGCCTCGGGATTCGGGAAGCATCTACCTGCATTAGGCAAAGGGTTTTCCATGCACCCCCAGTATATGACCTTTGCGGAATTCGACGACCCGGTCGATGCCCATAAAGGCGCTTTCCAGTCCGTTAAGTCCGCCGACTTCGGACTCCGGAAGAAGGGGTACAAACTGGAGAACGTGTTTGCGCCGCCCGTGTCTGTCGCCATGTTGTTTGCGGGCGCAGGCGCGCCCTTGCAGGCATTCATGATGCAGTACCGCCACCTCGCGTGCGTGGAGGTGGCCGTCCGGGACGAGGCCACGGGGGAGTTGTCCCTCGATCGGCGAGGCCGGCTGCGCGTTCGTAAGGTCTTGACAGACAACGATGAAACCCGGCGCGACGACGGATTGTCCCTGGTGCGTAACCTCTTCGAAAGTCTGGGCGCTAAATCGATATTCCAATCGCCCCTTTACTTCGGACTACACCTCATGGGCGGTTGCGCCATCGGCACCGATCCCCGTTCCTCCGTTGTCGACGAGACCTTCCAAATCCACGGTGTCCCAAATCTGTACTGTGCCGACACGAGCGTGTACCCCCTTGCCCCGGGGATCAACCCGGCCTTGACTTGCATGGCGCTGTCACATAAACTGGCGGGTAATCTTTCCAAGGGCAAGAGGGAAAGGAGGGGTGCCGATGCAGGAGAAGTGTGGGTCTGAGTTCCTCAATCCAAGGGCAATGCGGGCGCTGGAACGGATGGGGGATCTGGTGGTGCCGAGGGTCGGAAAGCTTCCCTCATTCACCGACCTGGGGTGTATCGAGCATGTCGATTCCGTTCTCGCCTACGCACCCCCGGAAGACAGCGCCAATCTTCGAACCCTTCTCAACGTTCTCTACTTCGCTCCTTCATTCGTGCTTCGATTTCTCCTTCGCGCCATGGCCAATCCCGACCGGTATCCCGAATTCCTCGCCGCCAATTTCCGCCTCATCGACATGGGCGTTCGCGGCGTGGTGCTTTCGCTTTATTACTCGGGCAAGACCGGCACCGGGTACACCGGCCAGACGCCCCACGAATTGATGGGGTACGACGTCACGCGCGTTCCGCTGGACACGGTCGCCAGCGCGACGCGGTAACTCGCGCGACGCGGGCGTTCGGTTTCGGGTAAACCTAAGTCACCGTGCATCCTTTGCGCTTCGTCGGGTATACTACTTCCCATCATGAATGGTGCCGACACGCTCGCCGGGCGACAGCAATCCTCAACCACCTCGGAAGTTCCCATGCGTTGGGCCGCGTCCTTCGCCTTGGGATGCATCGTGTTCATCTCGGGTGGCGCGGTGATGATCTATGAGTTCCTCGCGGTCCGCATCCTTCAGCGATTCGTCGGCGGCACCCTCGACGTCTGGGGCGCCGAAAT
>JAHDWY010000264.1:0-227 GCA_023384315.1 Candidatus Hydrogenedentota bacterium
TTGCCTCGGACAGTTCCGGAAATATGTACATTACGGGTATATTTCGAGGTGCGGCAGATTTCGATCCTGGCCCCGGGACAGCGAGTCGAACGTCTCAAGGCGATACGGACATCTTTGTGTGCAAACTGAGCAGTGCCGGTAATCTCAACTGGGCAGTTGCGATTGGCGGCAGTTTGGAAGACTACGGGGCCGCCGTTACCGTAGATGCCAGCGGCAACGTGCTCGTG
>JAHDWY010000264.1:237-6684 GCA_023384315.1 Candidatus Hydrogenedentota bacterium
CGGGGTACTATGCCGGCACGGTAGACTTCGATCCCGGTGCAGGCACATTCAACCTGACCTCGGTCGGCGACTCCATAGACGCATTCATACTCAAACTCGATAACGACGGAAACCTCGTATGGGCTCGCACAATCGGGCGCTTGGATGTCGTTGGAAACATCGATGAACGCGGCTATGCGATTGCGACCGATGTCAGCGGCAATGTTTACGTCACGGGACGCTTTCATGACACCGTAGATTTCGATCCCGGTCCCGGGACACAGGAACTGACTGCGGCCGGATTTATCGACATCTTTGTGCTCAAACTGGATAGCAACGGCGACTATGTTTGGGCCAAGGCAATCGGAGGCACTGCCTTGGACTACAGTTACGGCATCGCACTGGACAGCGCGAACAATATCTACCTCACCGGAAACTTCGCTGGGACAGCGGATTTCGATACCGGTCCGGGTACCTCCACCCTGACCGCTCAGGGTTTTGATGCCTTTGTGTGTCGGCTGGATTCGGCAGGCGAACCTGTTTGGGCCAGACAATTGGGCGGGACCGGTTCCGATGGGGGGAGAGGCATCGCGTTGGATAGCGATGGAAACGTCTATTCTATTGGAAACTTCGTCGATACTGCGGACTTCGATCCAGGTCCTGGCACTCACAATGTCACATCAACCTTTGCTGCGGCCTACGTATCCAAATTGGACGCCTCCGGGGATTTCGTCTGGGCGAGGGCCTTCGTAGGCGGCGCGACGGTGGGCACCGGAATCGCCGTAGGAGGCAATAACTTCATCTACGCCACGGGCGACTTTAACGATACGGTGAATTTTGACATCGGTTTTAGCGACTTCACCATGAACGCGTCGGGTTCGGACGCGTATGTCGTCAAATTGAATACGGCGGGCGGCTTCGGGTGGGCGAAGCAGTTAGTCGGAGGGCCTTCCCATCCTATCGGTTATAGCCCGGCATACGGAGTCGCTACGAATGCGAATGGCGACGTTCTCACCGCCGGGAAATTCGCTTTCGACATCGACTTCGATCCGGGCACGGGTTCGCACGTGATCGATACGGGTGAAGCGGTCTCCGCTACTGACGCGTTCGTGTTGAAGTTGGAAGGTGTGATTCCGGCATCCCAATCTCCGGAAGTATTCGCTGTCACCCGAGCAAACCCGTCTCCGACGAACGCGGTCAGCGTCCAGTTTACGGTGAGTTTCAGCGAATCCGTAAACGGCGTCGATCAAGGTGACTTCTCCATCAATACGTCGGGCGTAAAGGGCGCCGGAATTACGGGGGTATCCGGTTCCGGTAACACGTACGCGGTGACCCTAGGGACCGGCGCGGGCGACGGTACGATACGGCTTGATGTGCTCGACAACGACACGATCGTGGCCACCGACGACAGTACGCCATTGGGAGGCGCCGGTGCGGGCAACGGCAATTACACGACGGGTGAATCTTATTCCGTAGACAAGACGGGACCTGCAGTGGCGATAAGTGTGCCCAGTTCCAGTGTCACAACCAGTGGGCCGGTAACTTTCACAATAACGTATACCGGCGCGGCCAACGTGACGTTGGCTGAAGGCAACGTCACGCTAAATCCGACCGGCGATGCCACAGGTGATGTATCCATCTCCGGTTCTGGCAATACGACTCGGACCGTAGTCATCGAAAATATCACCGGAAATGGTACCCTCGGTATCTCCATCGACGCGGGAACCGCGACTGACGCCCTCGGGAATCTGGCGACGGCGGCGGGGCCCAGTGCTACCTTCGATGTAAGTAATACGGTCATTGCCGTGAACATCGGTTTACCTTCGGTGCAATGTACGAGTGGAGGCCCCGTCAGCTACGTGGTGACCTACGAGAACGTCTCCACCGTCACGCTGTCTCCAGGTGACGTAATCCTGAACGGGACCGGCGATGCGGATGCCTCTATCGCGGTGGGACCTGTAGCGAAGGAGAACCAGACGCTTCAGCGCCTTGTGACACTCGCCAGCATCACCGGCAACGGAACTCTGGGTATCTCCATCGCTGCGGGTACGGCGACCGACGACTCCGCAAACAGCGCCCCCTCTGCCGGCCCGAGCGCTACCTTCACCGTCGACAACTATGACCCGGACGTGCAAAGCATCGTGCTGTCGCCGGCCAAAGGGTGGCTGGTAACCTATATCGTCACCTTCACGGAACCGGTGTCCGGTGTGGACGCATCGGACTTCGTGATTGCAGCGACCGGAACCGTGATTGGGTCCAGCATTCTCGGCATTAGTGGTGGCGGAGCGGTGTACACAGTGAGCATCGATTCGGGAGGAGGCGACGGAACGCTTCGTCTCGACATCGCCGACGACGATTCGATTCTCGACGGTGCCGGAAATCCGCTCGGTGGCCCGGGTGTCGCCAACGGGGACTTCGCTTCCGGCGACGTGTACTTTACGGGAACGGGCAAAGCCCTTCCGCTCGATTGGCGCTGGGTCTTTGCTGCCGCCGCTCTGACAGGGCTGGTTCTGATTGCGCGCGTCCGTGGAGCATCGGCGAGAAATTAACCGGCTAAGTGTTTATGGCCGGGACAATCGGCTATTGTAGATACGGGTCTTGACCAACTCCCTCCCGGACCGGCCTGCCGGCGGGAGGGAGCTTGGCTTTGGCATCCTTCAACCATTGGGAGATAGGCGGTGGCAAACCGAGTTTTCGTCGTTGTGCTGATCGCGGTTGCGTCTGCAATGGGTGCCGAACTTCCTCCGGTCGATCAGCTTCCCGAACGGCCTGAGTTGCCGGATCCGTTCCTAATGCTGGACGGCACGCGAATCGAGAAGCCGGAACAGTGGTACGAGATGCGGCGTCCGGAACTGAAGCAGTTGTTCCAGCACTATGTCTACGGATACCTGCCGCCGCCAACGCCCATTCAGGCGACGGTTATACAGGAAGACACAGACCTTTTCGGCGGGAAGGCCACATTGAAGCAGGTGGAGATTCGCTTTCCTGCCTTGCCGGACAATGCCCCGCGAATCAACCTGGCCTTGTTTGTTCCGAATGCTGGGGGTCCCGCGCCGTGTATTCTTGCCTTGAACAAGTGCGGTAACTGCACGGTGACGGATTTCCCAGGAGTCCGGATCAATCCGGACGCCTGGCTGCACTCCGCGTGCGCGCCTACCGAAGAACTGCGAGGCAACAAGAAGGACTTCTGGGCCATCGAGCAGAAGATCGACCGGGGTTACGCATTTGCGACATACCATGAAAGCGAGATCGATCCCGATCAGAATGATTTTACCGACGGTATTCATCCCTTCTTTCCGGATCTGTCGGGTCCGGATGCGGCGAGTTGGGGGACCATCTCAGCATGGGCGTGGGGATTGCAACGGTGTCTCGATTACCTCATCGAAGACCCGGATGTAGACGGAGAGAAGGTAATCGTCACGGGCCATTCCCGCCGGGGCAAGACGGCGCTCTGGGCCGCGGCCTACGACGACCGGTTCGCCATCGCCATGCCCCACCAGTCCGGCACGGGCGGTATGGCCCTGAGCCGGAACAACGAGCAAGAGACCGTCGAACGCATCAACGAACATTTCCCCCATTGGTTTAACGATCTCTTCACGGCCTTCAATGGGCACGAGCAGAATTTGCCGGTCGACCAGCACCTGTTGGTCGCGCTGGTCGCGCCGCGACCCGTCTTGGATACCGCCGGATTACAGGACACCTGGGCGAACTACGAAAGCGCCTTGCGGAACCTCAAAGCAGCGGACCCGGTCTATGAGTTTCTCGGGAAGCCGGGACTCGTGGGCGACGGCATGGTGGTCGAAGACGAGCCCATCGGCGGTGAGGATTTCGGCACCTTACTCCAGTACCGCCGCGACACCAAGCATACGTGGACTGCAGAATACTGGGAAAAGATGATGGACTTCGCCGACCTGCACTTTGGGCGGAGCGGTCCAGACTAAGATGAGGTGGCGAGCCGGTAATGCGATCTGTCGGTGGTCGTGATCGGTCTATTCGGTAGTGGGAGCCTGTCCCGCATTCTGTGATTCCGCGCCTGCTTGTCCTCATGGGAATCGTGCGTGAAACGCGCGGAGCGCTGGAAGTACAATCCGGGTGTTCACGAATGTCGCGAGAAACTAGAGCGATTCTCTACGGGGGTGTCGAGCAATGGATCATTCCAATTGCCTGCGAAGTATGCCGGTTGTTCTTAGCGTGATGGTCATGGTCCTCACGCTACCGGCGTGGGGAAGCATAGACTTATCAAAGGCGGTCATCCTGCCGCAACCAAACGAAGGTATCGTTGGTCAGGCAGCCCGTATGCTGCGCGATGAACTCAACGAACGTTCCGGCGTGTTGCTTCCGATTGCCGATTCCGCCGCGGCAGGTCAAGTGGCTATCGCGATCGGGACAGCGAGCACCGCAGATGGAGGCCTGGCCCCCGACGATCCGGAAGGATACGGCATCGTCATATCGGGCAGTACGATCTCGTTGATCGGGCGCGATCCGCGCGGCGCCATGTTTGCCGCGGGGCGGCTGATTCGGCTGGTGGACTGTAAGGATGGCGCAATCACGCTCGATCTGCGCTCCCCGATTTCGACGGCTCCGGATGTGCCGTACCGGGCACACCAGCTCGGATATCGCAATACCGCCAATACCTACGACGCCTGGACCATGGAGATGTACGAACAATATATCCGCGACCTGATCGTGTTCGGGTGCAATGGGATCGAATTGATCACCACCCTCGATCCGGAGGCGAAAGACGGCCCTGTAATGACCGAAAGCATGCGTGCGCGAAACGTAAAGTTGTCGGCACTGTTCGGTTCCTACGGACTCGACGTTTGGCTCTGGTCGCCCGTGATGGCAGACGGCGAGGAAGACGTGACGACTCCGGAAGGCGCCGCGGTGGCGCTGGAAAAACGTAGAACGATGTTTGCCCAGTATCCCGTCATCGATCATGTGTTCATCCCCGGCGGGGACGACGGCGATACGCCGGCCGAACACCTGATCCCGTTCATGGAGAAGCTCGCCCCGGTTCTTCATGAGTCGCATCCCGACGCGAAGCTGTGGGTGTCGAATCAGACCTTTACCCTGGAAGAGAACCACTACTTCTTCAACTATCTCGAAACAGAGAAGCCGGATTGGTTGGCCGGCGTTGTCTATGGACCGTGGACCAAGATGAGCTGGGAAGAGATGCGCGAACGGACGCCGGAGCAGTATCCCCTGCGACGATACCCCGACATCAACCATACGGTCCGCTGCCAGTATCCGGTGCGCGATTGGGATCCTGTGTTTGCCAACACGGTGGGGCGCGAGCCCATGATGCCGTTGCCGAAGGCGCATAAACATATCTACCTGCGTTACCGGGACATCACGAATGGATTTGGCACCTACTCGGACGGCATTCACGACGATCTGAATAAAGTGATTTGGAGCGCTTACGGTTGGGATCCGGACACCGATCTCGACGAATTGCTCGTTGAATATGGCAAGGTCTGGTGGAACGACGATCTTGCGGAAGACGTGGCGAAAGGGCTTTTCCTGTTCGAGGAGAACTGGGTTGGACCCATCCTGGAAAACACGACGATCCCGAAGACGCTGGAACTTTGGGAAAGTATCGCGAAACGCACTTCCAATTTCGATATGAACTGGCGCGCGCAGATGTATCTGTTCCGCGCGCGATTCGATGCGTACGTGCAGGAAAAGGCGAAGGCCGAGGCGCAGTTTCAGCAGGACGCCCACGCGGCGCTGGCAACGGCGCGTCAGGCTGGTGTCGAGCAGGCCATCGCCGATGCCCGCCAGGCGTTGGCGAAGGCGGACAAACCGATTGCGCCGGAATTGCGGCAGGGGATCGAGGAGTTAGGGCCGGTTCTCTTGAAGAGCATCGGGTATCAACTCAGTGTCAAGGAACCGTATTTCGCGCGCAATCCCGAGCGAGGCGCCATGCTGGATTGGCTCGACCAGCCCGTGAACGATCGGCCGTGGTTGGAGCAACGGTTTGACGACATACTCTCGATGGAATATCAAGCAGCCCAACTTGAAGCCATTGACGAGATTCTCCACTGGACCGATCCGGGTCCCGGCGGATTCTACGATAACCTTGGCGCGGTGGGGCAGTACGAGCACGTCGTCTATCAGAAAACTTGGGAGCAGGACCCTTACGGGTGCCATTCGCCGCGGGCGGAGTTCCCGTTGTACAAGGCGGACCCCGCGACCGTTGCCGAACAGAGTGCCGCGATCGAAGAAGCCAACGCGGCATTCAAAGAAGAAGATGGAGCGCGGCCGCAGGCGCGACAGGAACTGCGCATGTCCTGGCAGTCCCAGATTGGGACGCATTACGGGACGCCGCTGAAGATGCGTTATGAAGGACTTGACCCCGAGGCGACTTATCGTTTGAAGGTAACCTACGCGGGGCGCTACCAACCGACGATGTCGCTGACCTTGAACGACACATTCAGCATTCACGGACCTGTGAAGCAACCCGACCCG
>JAHDWY010000265.1 GCA_023384315.1 Candidatus Hydrogenedentota bacterium
GAGGATACCACTTGTCGTCTGGGACAGGCAGAGATATCGCGTAGGACGACCTTTTGGCCGCGCGGGCCATAAATTTCGCAGTCTTTGACCTAAAATGGGTCAACATTGACTAATTAGCGTGCAAATTAATTTCTTGTCAAAATTGTCAATGCTTGCGAAATTCGAGCAATTCTGTTAGGCTGACTGAGGCAAGTCGTTGAAACGAGTCGCTTTTTTGTGTGTAAAGCCCCTGAAAGGGCATCCGAAATCACATGGCATGTGCCTTGCTCCCAACAGGCAAGCGTTAGTGCCCAGGGATTGAGCGCCGGCGGCTTGATTGGGCCAGCATGCCTATCGGGTTGCAGCGGTGACGAGGTAGAGTGGACGTGTCGGGAATGGTGAACAACGCGCAGGCGGCGAATGAGATTATCCGAGCGCCCTTGAATGAGGGCCTGCTCGGTGTGAGCGAGGCCATCGTCAAAGTGCGTGAACTGCTCCTGCGCCTGGCGAATTCTGAGATCACAGCCCTGATCAATGGGGAGAGTGGAACCGGAAAAGATATCGCGGCGCGGATGCTCCACAAGAACTCTTCCCGGTACGGCAAGCCGTTCATCAAAGTGAATTGCCCAGCGATCCCGGAGAGCATTCTGGAGAGTGAGCTGTTCGGCTACGAGCGAGGCGCCTTTACCGGCGCACGGACCTCGAAGCCGGGCCGTTTCGAGCTTGCCAATCATGGCACGATCTTTCTTGACGAGATCGCAGAGACATCGTACACTGTGCAAGGCAAGTTGTTGCAAGTACTTGATGGCGAGCCTGTCATGCGAATCGGCGGCATTACCCCGGTAAGCGTGGACGTTCGCATTGTTGCGGCCACCAACATTGCGTTGGAGGATGCAGTTCGCCGGGGCGTCGTTCGAGAGGACTTGTACTTCCGGCTTAGCGACGTCATCGTCCGTATGCCGCCGCTTCGAGAGCGACGGGAAGACATACCGTTGCTGCTGGAGCACTTCAACTACAATTACTCCGAGCGTCTGGGCAAAGCGTATGAGCCGATCGCCCAGGACCTGATCGACGAGATCTCCCAACTAGATTGGATTGGCAACGTTCGGGAACTCGGCGCGTGCGTAAAGAAATACGTTGCGACTGGAAACCCGGAAGCGCTGTTCCCGGAAGCAAAGCCCGCTCCGGCCACGCAAGCCGAGCCGAGGGAGGCGTCCTCCGCACCGTCGCCCGCGGCGTCTCGCGTCGAGGCGAAGTCTTCGGACGGCAAGAAGTTTGTGCCGTTGAAGGTTGCCACCCAACGGGCCGTGGAAGAGACGGAACGGGCGTTGATCGAAGAGGCATTGCGTCACACGCTTTGGAATCGCCGGAAGGCGGCGAAATTGCTGGATATCAGTTACAGTTCGCTCCTGCGCCGGATAGACGCATACCAGATCGGGAAAGAAGATGCATTGTAAGAGTGGAGGAAACCACAGCATGAGCGGATTCGCATCGCGCTGGGTCGTCGTGTTGGCATTGGCCGTTCTTTGGAGCGCTCCGGACGCAGTCGCATTTCCTTGGGGCAAGAAGAACGATGCATCGCAGGATACGCTGATTGCAGGCGTGAGCGCGGACGTCGTCGAGGAGCGCGCGACGATTGACATCCCCGCGCCGAGCAGACCCGATGTCGAGGTTGAAGCAAATCCGGAGGTTCTCCCGACCGAACTTCCGGCGACGGAGTATACCGTTGGTCCGGGGGACGTGCTAAGTTTTCAATCCTTCGACGATCCGTCGTTGTCTCGCGAATCCCTGGTCGTGCTGTATGACGGGACGCTTTCGCTGCCGCTGATACCGGATCTGGAAGTTGCCGGTCTTACGCGCGACGAATTAGAAGAGAAGATTCGGCAGGCCTACGCCGACGGCGTTTTCAAAGAGCCGCAAGTAAGCGTGAGCGTGCGTACGGCAGCCAGCAAGTATTACTACGTGCTGGGCGATATTTTGAATGCGAGCCGGTATCCGTACGAGCATCCCTTGAGCGTGCTTGCCGCGATCAACATCGCGGGCGGTCTCCGCACCTCTTCGCGGACGGACAGCCAAGCGGTCGCTGCATCGCCTGGAACCTTGACCAAGGCCTTCATCATCCGCGATCAGCAGGGACAGCGCCAAGTGATCGAGCTGGATCTCAGTTCGCTTACGGACCGCGGGCCCCATCCTTCAGAGACCCTCGTGATGCCGGGTGACTTCGTGTACATTCCCGAAGGGGTGAACCTGGTCTACGTGCTTGGCGAGGTGCGCAATCCGAATGTGTTCCAACTTGCCGAAGGCCAAACCTTGACCCAGACCCTGACTCGCGCCGGTGGCCCGGTGGAAAGCACCGGGAAGCTCAAGAACGTGATCCTCATGCGGGAACTGGATGAAACGCACCGGGAGGTGCTCGTCATCGATTGGCGGGAGATCATGAAGACGGGCAATGACATCCCGCTGCGTCCGGGCGATGTCGTGTATGTGCCGCGCAAGGGGTTGGTCCGGCTTGAAGAGTTCGTGGCCCGCGTGACAGGGCCGATCTCCCAGGTACTCGGGCTGTACACCCAGTTCTATGACGCGTACTACGCCGAGGAGCGCAACCGAATCCTGGTCGAGGGTACCGACACGAGCGACGCCGTGGGCATCCTGCAGAACGTACGGAATTTTGGCGAGTTACTCCAGACATTCCAGAACAGTGGAACGCCGGTACCGACACCGTAGCCCCGGCAATAGGGACCTAACGTCATGACGACCGATTTTACGAGCGATGTTTCCATAACGTCTTTGGGCCAGGCCGGCGCGGCCGGGGCGTCTACGCGCAATTTGAATTTCAAACGGCTGATCCGCATGCGGGGACCCTTGATGATCGCGGTCGCGGTCGCGGTGGCAGTTCCTCTGATCGTCGCGGTCTGGTTCGTAATCCCGCGCGAGTACAACGCGGCGGCGCGCATCCGTTTCTCCAACACGCGTCCCACCGTATTGACCAATGCGGGCGGTTCGGCCATTTCGTCTGACTACGTCACGCACGTCCAGACTCAGGTGAATATTATTCAGGGGGCGTCTGTGCTATCCCGGGTGGCGGAGCGCCAGGACATTCGTTCGCTGCCGCTCATCGCCAAGCAGGCGGACCCATTGCGATTTCTGGAGGAACATGTCCGTGCGCGCCTGATCCCAACGACCGAGTTGGTGGAAGTTTCCTTTCAATCGAGCGAGCGGGACACGGCTATTGCCATCGTGCAGGCCACGGTCGATGAGTATCTGAAGTTCGCCACCTCGGCGGAGAAGGCGCGTGACGTCAGCATCACCGAACAATTGATCGCGGAACGTCAGATTCTCGAACAGCGCGTCGCCGACCTGAGAGAGACGGTGGCGGAACGGCGTGAGGCGATCGCGGGCGTACAGTTGCCTGGGATGAATAGCGTGGATTCGGAGCTGCGCGCGTATCACGACAATCTGTCTAAAGCCCTCGCCGATCAAACGACCGCCGAGAAACGCATCGAGCAGATCGAAGTGGAGCTTGGCGAACTTCAGGCGCTCACGGAACAGCAACAGCAGAATCCCCAGGCTCCCATCTACAAGTTTGGAATCGAAGAATCCGTCAACGAGGATGGAGCGGTCCGGGTCCAGACCCAGATGCTGGCGAATCAAGAGGCCGAATTGGCCCGCGCGCAAAGCCGCTATGTGGCCGATCATCCGCAAGTTCGCTTGTACCAGGAAGCCCGGGACGCCTCGGCGGGCGAGTTGGCGGAAGCGCAGGCCACGGCACGATCCAAGGTGCTGCAATCCCGCTTCGAGGAATCGCGACACGAATTGCAGACCGCGGAGAAGGCCTTGGAGGAAGCGCGCACGCGCATCGCGAATTTCGACGCGGAACTGGAGAAGCAGTCGGCGGAAGCCCTTGAAGTCAACAAGGCCTTATCTGGAGTGCGCGAGATTGAGGACGAACTAGACGGCGCGCGAGAAGACCTGAAGAACGTGCAGGACCGGATTCGCGTGCTCCAGGTGGAGAGCCGGGCGCCGGCGACTATCGAAGTGGCGGTCGGCGCGTACGCGCCCACGGAACCGGACAACGGCAAACGGCTGAAGTACATGGCCCTCGTGCTCATGGGGTCGTGCGGCGTTGGTTTTGGCGTGGGACTTTGGCGCGAGATTTCGGACCAGCAGGTCCGCACGGCGCAGGATATCGGTTACTGCACGGATCTGCCTCTCATGGGGATCATTCCCGACGCGGGCGTGGAGCAGTTGCCGGTCAACGTGAACATGGCCGTCGTCGCGGCGGAACACCCGGATTCGATCTCGGCAGACGCGATCCGTCGTGTAATCACGCGAATCATTTATCCGCCGGAAGGGTCCGCCGAACTGAACACCTGCCTGGTGACAAGCGCGAGCCGGGGAGACGGCAAGACGACGACATCCTGCAACTTGGCCATTGCGTTGGCACAGGCGAACCGTCGCGTTCTGCTTGTCGACTTGAGCGCGCGCCGCCCCAGTGTCGAGAAGCGGCTGGGGATGACTTCCGCGGCCGGTTTGAGCGAAATCTTTTCGAGTGATATCCGTGCGGAGGATGCAATCCGTGAGACGCAATACCCCAACCTTTCGGTGTTGGGGCCGGGTCTCAACTCGAAGGTTCTGGTGGGCAAATTGGCCTCTCGCGAAACGGTCGAGTTCCTCGAATACGCCGAGGAAACGTTTGAACACGTCATCATCGACACGCCGCCCGTGCTGCTCATGTCCGATGCGAAATTATTGGCGCCCATCGTGGATGGCGTCATCGTGGTGGTGGGCGCCGAGGTGTCGATGCTCGGCATGGTGCGGAGGACCCTGCGCGATTTGCAGCAGATTGGTTCCAATGTAGTCGGGGTTGTCCTCAATCGCGTCAAGCATGTGCCCGGAGGGTACATGCGGCGTAATCTGGCGAGTTACTACACCTACGAACATGAAAACGCCGATGAGCCGGCAGCCGGAACCGCCCGGCCGGTACGTCCCCTCCCGGTGAGCGACGCCGAAGCGGATGGTATGCCCACGATAATGTTGGTGGACGACGAAGAAGGCGATCCTCCGCGGCGTGACGAATACTAGCGCGCGTTACAGGGAAGCGGCTATCGATGCGCCGGGCGAAGATCCTTCCGGCGGGCGGCTGCGCAATACCACGGGTTTCGGCATCGACCCCGATTCGCGCGCGGTACGAAAGCTGACAGGCAACAGTATGCAAGGCGAGAACGAAGAGCGACTGGTTGAACTGTTCGGGGTTCGGTTTAACGACCTGACGCTCGATGAGCTGTGCCAACGCATCGAACGGTATGCGCGGGGCGGCGCGCCCACGTACATCGTGACCGCGAACGTCGATCACGTGTGCCGGTGTCATTCGGATCCGATGTTCCGCGATGCGTACGCCAATGCCGGAACGGTGGTCTGCGACGGGAAACCGCTGATTTGGATGTCCAAGGTTCTGGGCAGTCCTCTCCGCGAGAAGCTCAGCGGGTCCGATCTTGTCGTCGATCTTTCGGAATATGCCGCGGAGAAGGGACTCAGCGTCTACCTTTTCGGCGCAGCGGAAGGCGTGGCGGCTCAAGCCGCGAAGAGGCTACAGGAGCGTTTTCCCCGGTTAAAGGTATCGGGAGTAGCCAGTCCGCCCATGGCGTTTTACAGTGACGAGATCAAGTCCGCGGAAGCCGTGCGCACCATCGCAGCGGCCCGGCCGGACATTTGTTTCGTGGCGCTCGGTTCGCCGCAGCAAGAGATTTGGATGGCCAAGGTGCACCGCGAATGTAATGCGGCCGTCATGATTGGTATCGGCGCGTCCTTCGATTTTCTCGCCGGCCGGGTGAAGCGGGCACCGCGTTGGATGCAGCATGCCGGACTCGAGTGGATTTGGCGGCTGTACCAAGAACCGCGACGGCTGTGGCGCCGCTATCTCGTCGACGATATGAAGATCCTGAGCCTATTCTGGCGTGAACTTTGGCGGTACCGCTCGCGCCAAACCAGAACAACCTGACATCGCGAGGTTTGCGCGAAATGACTCGTTCTTTTTGGAAATGGTTGGTGCTCGCCGTAATCCTGTTGGCGGTGCTCGGCGTGGGCGCCTTCTTCGGTCTGCAAGCGTATATCGACCAACGGAATCGAGCCTGGCTTGCGGAGGCCGATGCCGCTTACGAGGCGGGGGAATGGCAGCTCGCCAAGAACTACTATGAACGCTACATTCCCCAGGATAAGGAGAACATCGATCTCCTTCTTCGCTACGCGGATGCGTGCGAGAACCTCTTGAGTAATCGGGTGGGATCGCTCCAAAGCGCGGCGGTGGCCTATTTGCAGATCTTGACGTACCACCCGGAGCTGACCGAATACCGGGCGATCTTGCTTGAACTGTACAAGCAGATGGGCGCATGGGGGAACGTCGAATACTATGTGAAGGAATGGTTGCGAGATGATCCCGAGAACGAGGACCTTCAATACAACCTCGCCCTTGCGCTCGACCGCTTGGGCCGCCGCGACGAGGCGATCGATGCATACCGCGCATTGCTCCAGGACGGCACCGGTCATTCCGACGCGTATGCCAGTCTTGCCAATCTGCTGCGCGAACGCGGTCTCGACACGGAGGCCGCAGCGGTATTTGCCGATGCGCTGGAACGTCGTCCAGACGACGCCCGCGTCCTCATCGATTATGCCCGGTTTCTCGCGCGTGAACGCGA
>JAHDWY010000266.1 GCA_023384315.1 Candidatus Hydrogenedentota bacterium
CTCGACTTCGTCCTGCTTGATCAGCACGAACCGGGTCAATGCGCCGCGTTTCACGTTGAGCAAGACGAGCCGCTGGCCCGATTCGACGCGTTGATTGTAGAGTTCTTTGAATTGGGTCAGATTCGCGATGGGCGTGTCATCCAACGCGAGCACGATGTCGCCCTGATTTAATCCCGACTCGGCGGCGATGCCGCCGACCTGGGTGCCGGAGATAAACACGCCCTCGCTGGAGGCGAGCTGCGCGCGACGAATAATCGCCGGGGTCAGTTCGGTCGCGGTGAATCCCCAGGACGCGAACTCCACTTCTTCGCCCTTGAGGTCACTGCGTTCCGCGGTCGTAACGGGTATTGAAATCTCTTCATTGCCGCGTGCGATCACGGCGGTCACCGATTCCCCGATGGGAAGCTCGGCGATCAACTGCCGCACTTTGGGCAGATCCTCCACAAACCGCGCGTTCGTTTCCTTGCCGTCGACGGACAACAGCACATCGCCGGGTTTGATGCCGGCGTCTGACCCGGGTGAGAGTGGGTCCACATCCGCGACCACGGCGCCTTGTTGGCCGGGGTCGTCGGTCCGGCTCGTCGTTTCCTGCAGCGTAAGCCCCAACCAGCCGCGCTGTACACGGCCATGCTGGATGATCTCGTCAATGACCATTCGCGCCGTGGAGGCAGGGATCGCGAAGCCAACATTGTCCGCGCCACCCAGACGCCGCGCGTTTACGCCAACGACTTCGCCCTTGAGGTTTACCAGGGGTCCGCCGCTGTTGCCGGGGTTAATGGCCGCGTCGGTTTGAATCCACGTGTTGTACGGCGACACCATTTCCTCCTGGTCGCTCAAATACCGATCTGTGACGCTGATGATCCCCATGGATACGGAACGGGAGAGGCCGTGGGGGCTGCCGAGGGCCAGCACGATCTGTCCCGGTTCGACGCGCGGCGAACGGGTGAAATCGACTGTTGGCAGGTTCTTGCGGTCCATGACTAGCTTGAGTACGGCGAGATCCGTGTACCGGTCGGTGCCGACCACTTCGGCGTCGACTTCCTCTTTGTTCCAAAGGACGCAACGTACCAGTGTGCTTTCGCCAGCCACGTGTTCGTTGGTCACGACATAGCCGTCCGGCGAGACGATGAAACCGCTGCCCACGACGGAGACCTCTTCACGCCGGCCCCCCTGGAATACTTCTTTTACGGGCCGAATGTGAACGAGGGCCGGAGCGACCTTGTCCTTGGCGCGGATTACGGCGCCTTGCATGCCGGTGCTCGTCGTGGCACAGCCCGCGAACAGGGTGAAGACGGTCACAGCAATGGCGAGGTTCTTGTTCAACGCGTGTCTCCTCACGATCAACGTATGAGCGCGGCAGAGGCCGCATCCCGTTTGGGCAACTCCATCGTAACGAGCAACCACTCCCTTCCTATTCCGGGAAATCGTGCAAACGGGGACGGGCAGGCGCAGGAGTGCATTCGCAGACCCGACCAAACCCTGTCACGGGTTCGCAAACTAGTCCACCTGAAACCCTTGGTTCTCAAACCACTCCCGAAGTTCGTCTTCGTGAGTACCAAGCGTTTCCCGGTCGTAAATCGCCTCGATCTTCCGAATCTGCTCCGCCAACTCCGGGCGTTCCTGGATGGTTTCGTCCAGCTGTTTTTCAAAGGCCGCGCTCAGCCGTTCCAGCTCTCTGAGGTTCAGGTCTAGAGACAGCATCGTCCCGACCTTTTGAACGGCGGTCTTGATGCACTTCGTGTTCTTTCCGTCCACATAGGTGGGGATGCCCGCCACCAGCGTGGCGAGGCTCAGACCGCGTTCCCGAACCCGTGTCGTCAGGTAGGTGATGAAGCTGCCCGGGCCTTCGTAGTCCGACGGGGTCACGCCGTGTTCCTCGAGCCAGGGAAGCATGCCGGCGTCGGACACGGAACCGAAGAAACGGGGTTCCCGAGTATGGGGGACCAGCCCGGCGACGCTTCCGACGAAATGGAGCGTGGTAACGCCGCAGCTCGCGGCCAAATCCAGGATGCAGTCCGCGTAGGCGCTCCAGGCCATGTTCGGCTCTTTTCCGGCAAAGAGGATCAGGTTCCGATCTGGAACACAATAGAAGGCGTTGTCCGGCTCGGTGAACTCCTCGATCAGTCCGTCTGCGATCCGTACGTGCGGTCGGAAGAGGGCCGTAACCTCCATGGAGCCGGGCATGTTGTAGATGTAGAACGGAGCGGGATCGATTTCCGCGATCCGGTCGCCGGCCAAGGCGTTAACCAGGTAGTCGACCGTGCCGGTGGACACGTCGCCGCCGTCCATCCAACCGGTAAACCCCATGACGAGGCGGGCATCCTGGAGCTTGGGAAGGTCAAATGTTCGAAGGTACTGCGAACTCATATGCCTCAAGTTTCTGAGCGCCGAGCGGCGCCACGCGATGCAGCCAATGAATGTACTCTATCGACACCGGGGACGCGTTTCAAGAGGGCACCTGCGGCGAATTTTACCGGTCCACGTACACCAACGGCGTCTTCAATTCCTGCCCCGTGTGGGCGACCCACAGTTCGAGATATCCCAACATCAGGGTATCCGCCCGGGTGATGGCCTCGTAGTGATCGGCCCTGCTCGATGCGCGCGGAAGGGCGCACCCGTCGCTCAAGAACAACTCGTGCGCCGTCCTGGCCAGTGCGTCGGCGCGATCGAGGTAGCGCGCGTCTTCCGAAATTCTGTGCGCCCCCACCAGCAGGCAAATGGCGTCCCCGAGGGCGCCGGGGTAGACGTGGATATCCGCGGGGGGGGCGAATTCAGGTAGCGGTTTGCCGCGCCGAGAATGAGGGTGCGGTATCCTTCGGAAGGCTGTTGCTCGTAGCGGAGGAGGCATAGATTGGCAACCTGCGCCACCGTATGATCGCCATACCCTGTGGCCCACGTATCGGCGAAGCTGGTTTGTTCTTTGCCGAGCGTCTGCGTGTCGGCCAGGGTGACGAAGCCCTCGCCGCCGGGGCCAGGGGCGTGTGGAAGCCGGAGGAATACGTCGTCGATTTTTCCAGCACACGCGAGCATGAGATCGGAAGTCTTGCGCGGAACACGTTGCGCGCCCGCGTGCAAGTCCACGGCCAGTGAAACATTACTCGGCGGCCACATGAGCGTGCCATTCGAGCGGGAGGCGCTTTCGGAAGGAATGGCGCCGCTATCCGGATTCCGGCGCGATTCAAAGTAGTTCACCAGCGTCTCGATGGCGTGGAGAAACTCCGGATCGCCGGTCTCGGCATAGGTCTGCGCCCAGGTGGCGATATAGAAGCCGCCGTGGCGCGGGTATTCCGAGTTGGTGCCGGGCTTGTGGGTGCTGTAGCTCGCGTGCCGGGAGAAGTTCCCCGTAGCGTGGTCGCCGATCTGATGTTCCCAAACGCCATGGGCGAAGGCCTTGACCGGCTCGCGCGCCAAGTCGAAGGAAACATCCCAAAGCGCCCAGGGCCGGTAATACTCGTGCGTGTCGCTGGCAGGCCGGTCGATGCGCGTCTCGGTTTTGAAGTCCCAGCCGATGTGCTCGCCCCACGCGAACAGGCCGGTCGTGGGGCTCTGGCAATGGGTGAAGAAGAACTGGAGCGCTTCGTCCGCAGCGTTCTTGTATTGGGCATCGCCGGTGATTTCGGTCAGGGCGTACAGGATCATATAGAGGTTCTCGTCCTGCATGGGGTTCGCGCCCGATAGGGTGCGGTCGTGCGGCCGAATGCCCCATTCCTCGCGCGGGATGGCGAGGGCGGTTTCCAAGGCGGGGCCGTCCAGCAGGGTGAGCGCTTGCCTATCGAGGGCTGCGGCAAAGAGGGGGGTATGCATGTCGCCGTACGTGTCACGCCCGTGGGCAATGAGCGTGTCCGCATAGGCCTTGACGGAGGCGAGCAAGTTGTCCGGATCGGCCGCTGCGGCGTCCTGGGGTTGCGCCCACGCAGAGAGAGACAAACCTGCGACCAGGAGAATGGCAACACTCCGTAGCATCAAATGACCCCTTTCAGTTCTATCCTCTATCGTCCCAGAAAGACCTCGACCACGGACACGTCGCCTGGCGCCAGGACCGTCCGCAACCCGTTCGCGGGCACGTTCCATTGGAAATCTCCCATCCGGGATTCAAACCGGTTCGGGGGGGTTCCGGCGAAGGAGAGCAAGCAATCCCGTTCGCCTTGCTCGTCCATGACGGCGGGTTCGGTTGGGACTTTGGTGACGCCATTGTTATTGATCAGGCCGATGATGAAACCTGAGGCGGTCTGGTTGATTAGGAGCTGAACGTCAGCCGTCGTAGACACGGGCACAAAGGCGTCCACGAGCGACCGCAAGACCGCGCCGGCGACAGGGGCCAATCGATCATCCGAATCCAGCCAATGTTCGGTTGCGGACACGATCACGGCGCCCTGTCCGACGCGGCGCCATGTCACTAGCGGCGCACCCGCCTCGGTCCACGCGAGGGCCAGGACATCGCGATCAAGCCGCATGGGCCGGTAGGGTATGGGGCACACGATTGGCGGGATCGCCTGGAGCGCAGTCTGGATGCCGGTGGCGTGCAGTGGGCGTGGCGAAAGCGATATCCCGAGAAACGTTTGTGGAAACGATGCCGCGTGCGCGCTGTCCACGACGAGGATACCGCCTCGCTTCACGTAGTCTTCGAGGTCGCGGCGCAGCGATTGCGTGATTTCAAGATTGCCCAACAACCAGAGCACGCCGTAGCTCTCCAGAACGGCAGACGACGCGTCGTCGGTAACCACGTCGAAGACGTCGCCGTAGGGACCGTTCGGAAGGTATCCGCGCTCGAAATCGAGGCGTTCCTCCCAGTTGTAGACGTGAGTGAACACTTGCTCCATCGAGGTGGCGCCGCGATCCGGATCCCAAACGCCATAGACGTTCTCGCGTAACCGCCAGCCATGATCGAAATCGACGAGGAATGCAATCGGTGTGTAGGGAACACCGCGAGTCTGGTGCGTGTCCGCATACTCGTACCAACGCGAAAAGGCATCGCCGTGCTCCGACATGGTGAAGCGATTGGGAGATGTCTCGCGCACGAAGACGGAACCGTGAAACGCGTCCGACTCGTGATGCACGAGTGACGCGCCGGAAAGGTGCGCGGCCATGGCCAGGCGGAATTCCAGGGACGGCGAGTGCCCGCAATCGGGACCCGCGGCGATGTCCGGCGGCGACCACCGTACGCGTGGCTCTTCCGGTGGACGGAACCGGGAATCGAGCACCGCACCGCGAAACCAGTTCGAGATGTAGGCGCCCCAGGGGCGGCCGCCGTATTGCCGGGCGGCACCGCGAATCATCGCCATTTGCAGTGGCATGCAGGGCATGTTTTCGCCGATTTCCGCGTAACACATGGGCGCGCCCCATGCGTAGGCCTGATGGGCCACCATGCAATAGCCTTCGCCCGCGTAGATCCGGCCGTGCGTCTGGTCCATCAGGCGCTCAAAGTTGTCATGGAAAATTGCGGTCGCTTCTACGGGATCGTCCGGTTTGGTGACGGCGTCTTCGAGTTGATCCTTCCAGACGCGATACGCCCACTCGTGGACCGGGAATCCGAGGAAGCGGTCCCCGGCCATGGCCACGACGGCATCGTAGACGGGATCGGGATAACGCCCCGCAGGCTGGAAGTACCCGTTCATGAGAAAGAAGGGCACATCCGAATTCTTCATGGCCATCCACGCGGGGTGCGTCGGTGAGAACATGCGCGCGGTTTCCGTGGCGGGCGCATCGATGCGGGGGATCGCGTCGCGGATGAATGGTTCGTCGGCGAGTCCGTATTGTACCCACGTTTCGGGCATATAGGTCGCCACGGTCCACGAGTCCTTACCCTCAATTTCGGGTAACCCCCACTTTGCGGGGACGCGGTAGGCCTGTCCCCATTCCGCTATGGCAGTGACAAATTCCTCGCGCGATGGCAGGAGCACTGGGACGGATCGGACCGTATGGATGGGGATGGGTTCGTAGCGGGTTTTCGTTTTTCCACCGATGGTTTCCAGCGTAAGGTCCAGTTCGAGCGGGATGGGGTTGTCGCGGAAATAGGGGATCGTCAGCGGTCCTTCCTTGGCAGGCGCCACCGTCGCGCCGATGATTCGATCCTGTTGCCGCAGTACGGCGACCAGATTCCGGTTGCGATAGGAGCGCGGCAGATCGACTACCGCAGTCGCGAACGGCTGATTCCGGTTCAGATCCGGCACGGTGATGCGCAATTGTCGAGGTGGGCGGCGGTGGCTCTCGCCCGCCACTTGCCGGTACGTCGGGCCTATGGGAAGAATGCACCCGTTTAAGTCCGGCCCACCGCGGGGATGCGTCCAACCACTGCGGGCTGCGGTCGAGAAACAATACAGCCGCGCACATTCGGTTGCCGCCAGAAGTTCCAGCAGCCCGTCGCCGTTGAGGTCGGAGAGGACGAGTCCTTCGCGCACGTTGCCGCGCACGGGAACCTCTTGCTCAACGGCGCCTGCTAAAGTTGCAACGACGATGCGCCAGCCGTCTGCGGCCAACACCAGCTCTGCCTCATCGTCCCCATCCACGTCGGCGATGAGGGGGCGCTCGACGTAGGCGCCTTCCGGCAGGCTGTGCTGATCGAGGATCGTTCCCGTTGCGGCGACAATGGTGATTTCTCCGCGGGCGCTGACGGTGATGACTTCGCATCCGGCGGATTCATGCACGTCTGCCAATGCGGGCGAGCCGAGC
>JAHDWY010000267.1 GCA_023384315.1 Candidatus Hydrogenedentota bacterium
GTGGCCGTGGCGGTAGGTGCCGTCGTGGTTGTCGTGGGATGCGCAACGACCAAGGAGGCGAGCCCATCCATGGACTTTGCCGAGTTCCGCGCATCGAAGCTGGTCTGCACGATTGGCAACAACGCGGCGGACGGCGAGCATCGCGAAGGGTACAACGGCGTGTTCCGCATGCGATCGCCGAATGAGCCGGTGTCGCCGTATGTTGTGCGCTATGCGGGGCTGAACCTCGAACACTATTTCGACGCGCGCCCTCGCAGTGAAGACATGAATGTCTTCTTCGAGCCGCGGCGCGTGCCCATGGAGTTCCGTCGGATCGACGATCGGACCGCGGAACTCTATCAACCACCGACGCCTTACTACGGAGTGGAGAGTTGGACCACCTTCGAGGTCAAGGACCCCTACTACATCGATATGTCGTTTCGCTGCATCCCGCGCAAGCCGGCGTTTGAGGGCGAATTCATGGGGGTATTCTGGGCTTCGTACATCAACGAGCCTCTGGACAAAAGCATTTACTTCCTGCAGGGCGAATCCACGCTGGAGGAGCCGTTCTGGGTCCAGTTCTGCACGCAGGTCCACGGCCTCAACAGCACCGTACTTCCCAGTACGGATGAGACGAACCTGAGCTACCCGCCCAAGGCGGACACGCTCTTCAATTCCCTGTCGCCGTTGCGGTACTCCGTCCCGTTCTACTATGGCCGGGTTCGTGACATGGTGTTGATTTACGTGTTCAAACCGAACCCCTATCTTCGTTTCGCCCATTCGCCCAGCGGCGGCACGCAGACCGGGGCCGGCGACGACACGAACCCCGCCTGGGATTTCCAATTGGTGATTCCGGATTGGAAAGTGGACGAGACGTATTCGCTCACCATGCGCGCAATCTATAAACCCTGGGTCGATCGCGCGGATGTGCTGCGCGAAGTCGCCCAGTACCTGAACGAGTAGAGCCGGAGCGAGTTGGCACCCATCGAATCGGCAAAGAAGAAACGGGCCGCCATCCGGCGCGGCCTTCTTGCATGGTACCGGCGGGAAGCGCGCGATTTGCCGTGGCGCCGCACCAAGGACCCCTACGCCGTCTGGTTGTCGGAGATCATGCTGCAACAAACGCGGGTCGATCAGGGTACGCCTTACTTTGAACGCTTCATCGCGGCATTCCCTACCGTGCAGGCGCTTGCCGCCGCCAAAGACGCGCAAGTCCTGAAATTATGGGAAGGTCTCGGGTACTACAGCCGGGCTAGAAACCTGCATCGCGCGGCAAAGATCGTTGCCCACGAAATGGATGGGGCCTTTCCCGCAACCGCCGAAGCCTGGCGGGCCCTTCCGGGCGTCGGCCGCTACACGGCAGGCGCCATCGCGAGCATCGCATTTGACGAACCCGTGGCGGTGCTGGACGGAAACGTCATCCGGGTGTTGTCGCGGATCTTCGACATTACGGAGTCGACCGATGACACGCGAACGCGTGATCGGCTATGGGAAATCGCGGAGACGCTCGTTCCGCAGAAATCCCCCGGTGACTTCAATCAGGCCATGATGGAACTCGGCGCTCGCGTCTGCACTCCGCGCGCTCCTCAATGCGCGGAGTGTCCCGTTCGACTTCATTGCGATGCGTTGTCGAAGGGAGTTCAAGAACAACGGCCGGTGCGCAAGAAGAAGGCGGCAACGCCCCATTACGAATACGTCGTTGGCGTCATACCGAAGAATGGCCGGTACCTATTGGCTAAGCGTCCTGACAACGGCCTGCTCGGCGGTATGTGGGAATTTCCCGGCGGACCGGTGTTATCTGGCGAAACACATCAAGCTGCATTGAAGCGAATCTTGCGTGAAGAGTTCGGTGTGACCGTTAAACCGGGCGGACTGATCGCGGTCGTGAATCACGCGTACTCACACTTCAAAGTGACAATGAACGTCTACCGCTGCGATTGGATTTCGGGGACTCCCACGCCCGCCGCGCATACCAAGATGAAATGGGTGCCCCGCTCCCGGTTCGCCAATTACGCCTTCCCCAAGGCCAATCACAAGTTTCTTGACTTGCTGTAGACTACGTCGCCTTTCCCTCGAGCCACGCGGCGCGGTCCGTTTCTTCCAGGCATTTCGGTCTGGACGCGAACTCCACCTTGATCACGGAGACGGAAAGGTGCGGCGGTTTCTTGGGCAGCCCGCTGAGCACGAGCCGGCCGTTTTCTTCGATGCGGTGCTCCACCGGTTCGCCCGAGTTCAGCAGGGTCGCGGATCGCACTTTGGACCCGACCAAGGGAACGACCGCTTCACGCCCCGGCCAGCGGAACACGCAGAGGTAGGCCGTCTTGCCCTTCGCGGTCCACAACCCGAGCATGCCGTTCTTGAGCGCGCACCGTTGCGATCCATAGATCGCCTCGCCGTTGCCGCGCAGCCATTTTCCGATGGCCCGCAACCGGCGGCGCTCCGCCTTGCGAATGGTGCCGTCCGGCTTCGGTCCCACGTTGAGCAGAAAGTTGCCTTCGCCCGCGGCGGCGGTGACCAGATGCTGCAGGAGTTGCGACTCGGTCTTCATGTTGGGATTGTTGCGGATATAGCCCCAACCGCAGGAGTCGCCCATGGTCATGCACGATTCCCACCCGCGGCCGGGTTTCGACGCCGTGACGTGCTGCTCCGGCGTGTCGAGATCCTCGTCCACCCCGGACCGGTTGTTGATGAGAATGTGGGGCTGCTTCTCCCGCACCCACGCGTTGATTTCACGCGCGCGCCAGAACCGTCCCAGATTTTTCACGCCGTCAATCCAGTGGCCGTCGTACCACAGGACATCGATTCGCCCGTAATTCGTCATGAGTTCGCGCACCTGGGCGTGGTACTGCTCGACCATGGCGTCCGCGCTTTCCTTATGTTTGCGCGGATTCCAATAACCGGGAAAGCGCCAATCCAGGAGGGAATAATAGAACCCGATCTTGAGACCGGCGCGGCGAAAGGCGTCCACGTATTCCGCCACGAAATCGCGCTTCGCTGCGGTCTTTACCGAGGTGAAGCCGGACACCTCGCTGTCGTACAGGCAGTAGCCTTCGTGATGCCGCGTCGTCAATACGGCGTACTTCGCGCCTGCCTGCGCCGCCAGGTCCGCCCAGGCGAAGGCGTCGAACTTCTTGGGCGCGAACTCCCCGGCAAGCTTGGCGTACTCCGCTGCGGGGATGCGCTCTTCGAGCATGACCCATTCGCCGCGACCCAACAGTGAATAGAGTCCCCAATGAATGAACATCCCGAATCGGGCTTCATGAAACCACGCCATCCGCTCGCGATACGAAGGTATTCCGGCCATGCGGTCTCCCCCAGGATGGCTTGTTACTTGGCGGCGGGCTCCGTAGCCATCTTCCGGAGTTCAGTCTTGAGAATTTTCCCCGTCGGCCCCATGGGCAAGGACTTCACGATGTGCACCGTGCGCGGGTACTTGTACCCCGCCATTTCCTTCTTGCTCCATTTAATAATATCTTCCGGCGTGATGGTCGATCCAAGTTCGGGAATGACGTAGGCCATGACCTCTTCCCCATACTCGTCGTGCGGAACGCCGATCACGGCGGCGAGCGAGATGTCGGGGTGGGTCATCAGCACTTCTTCAACCTCGCGCGGATACACGTTGAATCCGCCGCGAATGATCATGTCCTTGGACCGGTCGACGATAAAGAAGTATCCGTCTTCGTCTTTATATCCGAGATCGCCGGAATGGAACCATCCCCCCCGGAACGCCTCGTCATTCGCCTCGTCCCGCTTGTAGTATCCCTTCATGATGTTGTGGCCGCGGATCACGATCTCCCCCGTCTCGCCGACGGGCAATTCGTTCATGTCGTGGTCGACGACCATCATTTCCACGCCCCACACGGGAAATCCGATGGAACCCGGCTTGCGTGGTTTGGGCAATTGATTGAAGCTCGCCACCGGTGAGGTTTCAGAAAGCCCGTAGCCCTCCAGTATGGGCACATGAAACTTCTCCTCAAACTTTCTCATGACTTCCACCGGCATGGCCGCGCCGCCCGACGTGCACAAGCGAAGGGTCTTCGCGATCTTGTCCAAGTCGTAACGGCTGGCGTCGGGATAGTTCAGGAGATCCCAATACATGGTGGGAACACCGGCGAACAGCGTCACGTTTTCATCCTGGAGCGCGGCAAAGACGGCGGCGGGCTCGAAGCGCGGCAACAGCACGAGCGTCGCCGCGGCAAGGATACCGGTCTGCATCAGGCAGGTGAAGCCGAACGAGTGAAACAGGGGCAGCACGACCAGCATCACCTCATCCGGCGTGCTCCCGCACATTTCGCGGGTGACCATCGCGTTGATCGTGATGTTGGAGTGGGTCAGTTCCGCGCCTTTCGGCCGTCCCGTCGTGCCCGACGTGTAGATAATAACGCAGGTATCGTCGGGACGCGTCGCGGCGGGATCGCAGACGTGGGGCTGATTGTGCATAAGATCCATGAGTGTAGGTACGCCTTGAATGGGCGAGTCGGCGCCCGGGATCGTCGGAATGATCCAGAAATGGTCGCAAGTCTTGGCGTCCTGGAACCCGGCGTAGCCTTCTTCCGCGATGGGCAATTGGTCCGTGCCCTGGAAACAAATATAACCCACGGCCTCGGAGTCGGAAAGATGGTAGGCGATTTCCCGCCGTTTCAGCAGTACGTTCAGTGGCACCAGCACCGCGCCCGCTTTCATGATCCCGTACGACAGAATCGGGAAGTAGGGGATATTCGGGCAGGTCACCGCGATCTTGTCGCCTTTGCGCACTCCCGAAGCTTTCAAGCCGTTTGCGACCTGATTCGCCATTTCGTCCACTTGACGATAGGTCAAGCGAATGTGCCCGCCGAACACGATCGCCAGCTTGTCCGGATGTTCCCGGGCGCTGTTTTCCAAGAGAGTAGCCACGTTCAGCATGTGTTTCTTACGCTCCTTGCAGTGTATCGCCGGTCATTACACGTTCGCGACCGTGTTCTGTTTCTTTCGCAATTCCGTTTTGAGCACTTTCCCGGTCGGCCCAATGGGAAGGTTTTCGCACAGTTCCACGATGCGCGGATACTTGTACCCCGCCATCTCTTTCTTGCTGAAGGAGATGACCTCATCGACCGTCAGGGAAGACCCTTTCCTGGGAATCACGAAGGCTTTGATCTCTTCGCCGTGTTCTTCATTTGGCACACCGATCACGGCTGCCAGCGTAATGTCGGGGTGCATCATGAGCACTTCTTCAATTTCGCGCGGATACACGTTGAATCCGCCGCGAATGATCATATCCTTGATGCGATCCACGATGAAAAAGTAGCCATCCTCATCCTGATATCCAATGTCCCCGGTGTGGAACCAACCGCCGCGAAAGGCCTCCTCGTTCGCCTCGTCGTGCTTGTAGTATCCCTTCATCACGTTGTGGCCCCGGATGACGATCTCGCCAGTCTCGCCTAGGGGCACTTCGTTCATGTCGGGGTCGACGATCATCATTTCCACGCCCCAGATGGGCACTCCGATGGAACCAATCTTCTGGGGCATGTCCTCGCGGCTGAAGGACGCCGTCGGCGACGTCTCAGACAATCCATATCCTTCGAGGATTCGGATCTGAAACCTCTCCTGGAACTGCTTCATCAAATCGACGGGCATCGCGGCGCCGCCGGAAACGCCGAGGCGCCAGTTCTCCGCGATCCTTTTCAGGTCATACTTGTCGAGATCGGCGAAATGAAGCAGTTCCCAATACATGGTCGGCACGCCTGCGAACAAGGTGACGTTCTCCTCCTGAAACGCGCGAAGAACCTCCGCCGGCTCGAAGCGCGGCACGAGCACGAGACGGCTCCCGTTCAACACCGCCGAGTTCAGCAATCCTGTCAAACCGAAGGAATGAAACAGGGGCAGCACCGCCAGCGCGACGTCGTCCGGCCCGCCCTTAATGAGCCGCCGCGTGGACATGCAGTTCATCAGAATGTTGGAGTGCGTCAGTTCCGCCCCCTTGGGACGGCCTGTCGTGCCGGAGGTGTAGATGATGATGCAAGTGTCGTCGGCCCTGCACTGGACTGTGTCGCAGGTTGTGGGCTGGTCGTGCATGAGATCCGCAAGCGTCGGCACTCCCTCGATGGGCGAGTCGCCGCCGGGAATCGTCGGAATGATCCAAAAGTGATCGCAGGACTGGGCTTCCTGGAATCCGGCGTATCCAATCTTGCCGATCGGAAGCTCTTCCCGGCCCTCAAAACAGATGAACGCGACGCTGTCGGAATCGGAGAGGTGGTACGCCACTTCGCGCTCGCGCAGCAACACATTCAACGGCACGAACACCGCCCCGGCTTTCAATATCCCGAAGTACACGATTGGAAAGTAGGGGATGTTCGGGCAGGAGAACGCGACCTTGTCACCCTTGCGTATCCCGGCGGCACGCAACCCGTTCGCCACCTGATTCGCCAGGTCGTCGATCATCTTAAAGGTCAGGCGGAAGTGGTTGAACGTCACCGCCTCTTTGTCCGGATAGGCGCGCGCGCTATTCTCGAGGATCACTGCAAGATTGAACATGGAACAGCACTCCCTCTTCGACTAGTGTTGCAGCTAAGATGAGCCCAGGTGCTCCGCCAGATAGCATACCATGGATACCTGGACGGGCGGGTATTGTCAACTAGAGGCGTGAAGGGCCTCCGGTTACTCGTAGCGAAGGGCCTCGACAGGGTCGACG
>JAHDWY010000268.1 GCA_023384315.1 Candidatus Hydrogenedentota bacterium
AGGACTCGGGCTGTGGACCGGCGCAACGGCGCTCGCCTGGAGTTCGGAAAAGTACGCGGAGCGGGGACGCGCGGTCTTCGCGGTGCACACGGGCATGATCGTGTATCCCATGCTGGACGCGCTGGTGCTGTTGCGCGACGCGCCGGACCTGCTCTCGCCCGACAGCGACCACTACAAAGCGATCCAGCGTCAAGCGCTGGAGGCACTCGCGTATCACGATCGGCAATGGGTCGATGGGCCTGGGGAAGGCGAAGGCCACTATATCGGGATCGATCAGGAAGACATTCTGGAGGGCAAGGTACTGCCGGGAAATCGCCTCAGCGCCATGGGGCGCGCGTTGTGGGCGGCATGGAAACTGACCGGCGACGAAGCCCATCGCGATCGTGCGATTGCGTTGGGACAATACATCAAACGGCGACTAGGCGTCAGTGCGGATGGGGCGTACTACTGGGAATACTGGCTGCCCGACGAGCCGGTGACCGAACCTGTTGAACGGGAAGACGTCAATGGCGAAGACACGTCACACGGTCAACTCACGGCGTCGTTCCCTTTTATGCTGGCGGCTGAAGGCGTGGTGTTTGACGAAGCGGACCTGCGCCGTTTCGGCATGACGGTGTTGAACGGAATCGCCCGACGCAACGACGGAATTCTCTATGGCAACGTGACGGGAAGTCCGAAATCGAATCCGGCCCACGTGTCCAGTCCGTATGGTTGGCTGCATACGATTCCCGTGGTCCCCGAAGTCAAAGAGCGGCTCGTCGACTTCTATCTCAACTACCAGCCCTCGCCGGGTCCGCTCGATTTCGCGAACCTGGTGAAATACGCGATTGAGAGCCCCTAACCGTGTCACCGCCGGTCGCACAACGCATGACGTTCATCGCGAAGGACGGGACGTCGCTGGCCGCTCACCGCTGGCAACCCGAGGCTGAGGCACGCGGGACTGTCGCGATTGTGCACGGATACGGTCACCACACCGCCAGCTTTGAAGAACTGGCTGGACATCTCTGCAATGCCGGTCTCGTCGTATGCGGATTCGATCAGCGCGGCCACGGACTTTCGCCGGGCAAGCGGGGTCACATCGATGCTATGGCAACATCTGTCTACGACCTCCGGCGCTACGTCGCCGGCCTTCGCGACCAAATGCCGGACCTTCCCCTATTCCTGCTGGGACATAGCCTCGGCGGGCTTATCATGGGGCAATATGCGATCGAAGATCGTCCAGGCGTTCGCGGTTTGGTGTTCAGCAGTCCACTTCTGAAGATCCCCGACACCGTATCGCCCACGCTAGTCCGTCTCGGCGATTTCCTCGGTACGTGGCTGCCATGGCTCCCTGTCGAACGCGTCGACTACAAGTGGGTCTCGCGCGATGCGGACGTGCTTGAAACGGTGCTCTCCGATCCCTTGCGGCACACGGGCACCATGAATGCCCGGACCGGCGCGGAGATTGCCCGCGCCATCGCGAAATTCCAGAGTGTCATGGGCGCCATATCGGACCCCCTGCTGGTCTTTCACGGAACTTCCGACAGGCTTACCGATGTGGAGGGGAGCCGCGCTTTCTTCAACGCGGCCCCGTCGGAAGACAAAACACTGAACCTCTACGAAGGCGGATACCACGAACTATTCAACGACCTCGAGAGAGAACGATTCGCCAAGGAACTAACGGCATGGCTTATCGAACGCTGCTAGACAGCGCTACCGGGATACTTGCACCTTGCTAGCTGTGGGCGCCTCCCTTCGTGCGGGACAGACATCGCCGCTCGCTTGGAGTTTCTACATGACTTTTGCGTTGGAACCGCCCCGAAGGGGCCAAAACAGGACAGCCCAGGGCAACGCCCTGGGATCTGGGATGGGAAAAATGCACGCCCTGAAAGGGCAAAACATTCAAACAGAACCCGCCGTAATCGTTGGGCGGTGGTTCACCGTCTTTGCGTGTGAGAAATCAGGCGTAGGTTCAATTACCTGTTTTGCCCTTTCAGGGCGGCCATTTTTGGGATTGCACGAATTCCCAGGGCGTTGCCCTGGGCTTTCCTGTAAAGGCCCTTTGGGCCAAGATGCAAGAACTCCAGGAAGCACTGTTAGGCAGCGACCGACGAAGCAATGCCGAAGACGATCGGATCGATCAAGCGATTTGGTGGAAGATAGACCGTGAACGTTCTTGCCTTGACCCTGCTGTCCCTCTTGCCGATTCTCGCGGTCGCAATCCTTCTTGTCGGTCTGAAATGGCCCGCGAGCCGGGCGATGCCCATCTGCTACGTCGTCGCGCTGATACTGGCCCTCTTCGTGTGGAAGGTGCCCGGCGTTCAGACCGCAGCCGCCACGCTCAACGGCCTCATCGTGACGGCCACGCTGCTCTGGATCATCTTCGGCGCGATCCTGATGCTCAACACGCTGCAACAGAGCGGCGCCATGCGAAGCATCCGCAACGGGTTCACCACCATCACGCCCGACCGCCGCATTCAGGTCATCATCATCGCCTGGCTCTTCGGCGCGTTCATGGAAGGGGTCGCGGGGTTCGGCACCCCCGCGGCGGTCGCCGTTCCGTTACTTGTCGGGTTGGGATTCCCGGCCATGGCGGCAGTCGTCGCCGGGATGATCATTCAGAGCACACCGGTATCCTTCGGTGCGGCGGGTACTCCGATCCTGGTGGGAGTCAACACGGGGCTCTCTACAGACGAGGCCGCGAGAGCTTTCGCCGACCAGATCGGCGCGGCGGATTGGCATGCCTTCCTGTCGCTCATCGGCGCCAAGGTAGCCGTAATCCATGCGACCTGCGGAACGCTTGTTCCGTTGATCGTCGTCGCCTTCACGACGCGCTACTACGGGAAGAACCGATCCTTTGCAGAGGGCCTTCGGATCTGGCGGTTCGCGCTTTTTTCCGCCCTATCAATGACGATTCCGTATCTACTCGTTGCGCGGCTATTCGGTCCGGAATTCCCGACGATCATCGGCAGCTTAACGGGACTCGCCATTGTGGTAACGGCGGCGCGACTCGGCTGGTTCATGCCGAAGGCCGATGCGGCTTGGGATTTCCCGCCGCGCGAGGATTGGCCGGACGATTGGAGCGGGACGATCGAGATAGAGGACATCGGCCACCGTTTCGGCGAGATGTCTCTGATGCGCGCCTGGGTCCCATACATTCTGGTAAGTCTGTTTCTGCTGGCCACGCGCATGAAGTTCCTGCCCTTCGCGGCTTGGCTTCAGGCCACCACCATGAAGTTCGAGCATCTGCTCGGTACAGCGATCTCGGCCAACGTGCCCACGCTCTACTCTCCAGGTTCTATCTTCGTCGTCGTTTCCTTGATCACCTGCTTGCTGCATCGGATGGACCGGCCCTCCTACGCGCGCGCCTGGCGCGACTCCATACGTACCACAACCCGCGCGTCAGTAGCGTTAATCTTTACCGTGCCGATGGTCCAGGTATTCATCAACTCCAGTGATGGATTGGCGGGCTACCCGAAGATGCCCATCGCATTAGCGGATGGGGTTGCGGCGTTGGCTGGTTCGGCATGGCCCTTCTTCGCGCCGTTCATCGGCGGGCTCGGCGCTTTCGTAGCCGGCAGCAACACGGTCAGCAACATGATGTTCTCGCTCTTCCAATTCGGCGTCGGCCAACGCATCGACGTGGACCCCACGTGGATCGTCGCCTTGCAGGCGGTCGGCGGCGCCGCGGGCAACATGATCTGCGTTCACAACGTCGTCGCCGCGTCTGCGGTCGTGGGCCTGATCGGCCGTGAAGGCCTCGTGATTCGCAGGACCTTCCTGCCCTTTGTGTACTACGCGCTCACCGCCGGAGCCCTCGGCTACGCGATCGTCTGGTACCGGCAAGCCGGTTTGCTCAACGCCGGTACGATCGTCGCCATTGCCATTGCGATTACGGCTGTTGCGGTCATCATCCGATACAACCGCCAACCGTCGGAAACGATCGAAACCCACGCAACGGACTAGCTCGGCGCCCGACTCAAGCGAATGTGCATCCCATGCCTTGATTCGGTATGATCCCCATTCCAATTCACGCTGGTCCCCTCTTCCGTCTCAACTTGGAGTGATTCCATATGTCGTTGGATACCGGTCATCCGGATGTGCAGTTTGCCATCGAAGCCGTCCGTCAAGCCGCGCGCGTCGCGCGCGAAGTGGAGCGCGAACTTGTCGATCACACGATAACCAAGAAAGACAAGTCCCCCGTCACGGTTGCCGATTTCGCCGCACAGGCCTTGGTAGGCTGCCTGCTCGACAAGTCCTACCCGAACGATCCGCTGGTGGCCGAGGAAAACTCGGCCCACCTCCGCGAACCGGACAACCGCGAGAATCTGAACAACGTCGTCAAGTTCGTTGGGCGTCATCTC
Source organism: Candidatus Hydrogenedentota bacterium (assembly GCA_023384315.1). Classification (GTDB taxonomy): domain Bacteria; phylum Hydrogenedentota; class Hydrogenedentia; order Hydrogenedentales; family SLHB01; genus JAHDWY01. The sequence goes on from JAHDWY010000268.1 coordinate 4,344, forward strand.
GCGTACGCGACACCGGAAACGGTTTGTCAGTGGATCGATCACGGAGGCCAAGATTCCGCGAACCGCTTCTGGACGCTCGACCCTATCGATGGCACCAAGGGGTTCCTCCGCGGCGATCAATATGCCGTCGCGTTGGCACTCATCGTCGATGGAAAGGTGCAGGTAGGCGTCTTGGGCTGTCCCAATCTACGCGACGGATATCAACCGGATCACGAGGGCCCCGGTTCTCTCATCGTGGCCGTGCGCGGTCAGGGCACCTGGACCACGCCGCTCGCGGAGGATGGTCCTTTTGTTCCGCTAAAAGTTTCCCCCATCGCCGACGGCAAGGACGCGCGTCTGTTGCGCTCCGTGGACGCGGGACACACGAACACCGGCCGCGTCGCCCAATTGGTCGAGGTACTGGGCGTGCAGGCGGAACCCGTCCTGATGGACAGCCAGGCCAAGTACAGCGTCATGGCCGCCGGCCGCGGCGATCTGCTGTTTCGCCTGCTCACCAAGGCCCAGCCCGACTACAAAGAAAAGATCTGGGATCATGCCGCCGGCTCCCTCGTGATCGAAGAAGCCGGCGGACGAGTCACGGACTTACTCGGGAACGACCTCGACTTCACCCTCGGCCGTACCCTCGCAAACAACGTCGGGATCGTCGCCTCCAACGGCCATCTCCACGAGGCGGCACTGAAGGCCCTGAACCAGGTGTTTCAGGAACAAGCCTGAAATCGGGTACGCATAGGATTGGATGTTTTTGACCGCCGACCGATCTTATGGAACTCTTACCAAAAACTCGTCTGGAGCGCGCGGGTTGTATACCGAGTGCGTGTGAATCGTGATGTGGGTCTTGTCGTGCCACGACAGTTCACCCGCGACAATGTGCGGGACCCACTCTGTAGTTACTTCATCAGCATAGCTAGGCCGTACAGTAAACGGACGAACTTTTTCTGTCTCTGACGGAAGCGCCAATGCCTCCACGTGCGCGTATTCTGGCCCTTCGCCCATATCCACTTCTACCAGATCGGTCGGCTTGCCGTATTCTTGGCATAAAAAGTAAACCTTGTCAGCGTCTTCGGCCCACAGGAAAGGGGACAGCAGGTTGTACCAGCCTGCCCGATGATTCTGTTGTTGATCCGGTAAAAAATAGGCTTGCTCCGCGACAAACGGCGGAGGGTACACTGCCCAGCCAACCTCATCGTCGCTTGGAAACCTCGCGTCCGGATCCATACGGTTCTCTCGTGGACTCTTGTGGACATCGTAACACAGAATAACGGAAGTGGAAACCCAGAGGGGTGCTCGCGATTGTACGTACTTCTCGTATACCCAATACCGCTTAGATGAGGAAGGCTTAGGATCGCGACAGCGGATGGTATCGGTAACTTCTGCCACGGCCGCATTGATGATGAACAGAAAAGTGGCAGAATCTGGCCTCCCATTCCACGTCGCTTCTACAACTAACTTCGCTTCGTCCGCCCAATGATACTGCAAGGAGCTTTCCGCGACGGGATACATGGGACGAGCGAGTGTCACGTCACTCGTCGAATTGGTGAATTGATCGGTAATCTCTAGGACATAGTTACATTGGCCACAACAAGCATCCCTCGCGGGAATCTCGGTCTTGAACTCGACTGAGTAACGACCCGGCGCATTGCCGACGACGGTCTGCTCTTGTTCAGCCGCATTTGCGGTCAGACACACCAGGACTGCGCAAACCGCAGTTAACAACATGCATCGCGAAATTCTGCTGATTTCTGCGTTCATCCATTCCATGGTGTTATCCCCTAATCGACGTTTAGTTTAATTGTCATAGCTTCCCCGATGGCGTCGCATGTAAAGCATGGGCCGACGCCGGTGTAATGGTCCAATTGTCTCGGTCCGACTCCGCCTCCCGTATCCGTTACGGCATGCGTGCCGTGCCCATGAACGTAGACTACGTCACCCTCTTCCAAGTCAGTATTCTCATTACCCTTGGCTACGTCACCAATTTGTACGGCAATAAATGGGGACAGCAACCATTTATTGCTCCTTCCTCAACCGTGATACCGTACTGGATGAATCCGTTCGTCCGTGATCCTTTTGTAATACTAGCACTGCGGCCCGGAATGCGCAACGGGGTCATGCGCTGGTTCGCGTTCACCGGCGTTTGCGGCGGACGCGGTCTTTGCTGCCGTGAGTTCGGCTGCGGCGATTTGCTGTTTCGCCTGCTCACCAAGGCCCAGCCCCACTACAAAGAGAAGATCTGGGATCACGCCGCCGGCTCCCTCGTGATCGAAGAAGCCGGCGGACGAGTCACGGACTTACTCG
>JAHDWY010000269.1:0-5975 GCA_023384315.1 Candidatus Hydrogenedentota bacterium
GTCATCAACTGCAATCTGCAGCGGCTCGACGGCCCGGTGCGTGGAAACGGCAAGATCATTCAGGAACTCGAAGCGATCTTCCGTGGCGCGGGTTGGAACGTCATCAAGGTCGTGTGGAGCAGCGAGTGGGATTCCCTTCTGGCCCAGGATACGCAGGGGCTTCTGGTCAAGCGTATGGGCGAAGTGGTGGACGGCCAATATCAAAAATACACGGTCGAGGACGGCAAGTATATTCGCGACCATTTCCTCAACGATCCGCGGCTTCAGAAACTGGGCCGCGGGCTGACGGACGAGCAACTGCGTAAGATCACGCGCGGCGGGCATGATCCGGAAAAGGTGTATGCCGCCTATCACGCGGCGGTGAATCACGAAGGCCAGCCGACGGTGATTCTCGCCAAGACAATTAAGGGATACGGTCTTGGTGAGAGCGGTGAAGGCAAGAACATCACCCATCAGCAGAAGAAGCTGAACGAAGACGAGTTGCGCGAGTTCCGTACGCGCTTTGGGATTCCCATTTCGGACGATCAGGTTGCCCATGCGCCCTTCTACCGTCCGGCTGAAGACAGCCCGGAGATGGTGTATCTGCGCGAGCGGCGCGAAGCGCTCGGCGGCTACATGCCGACGCGCGCAACCACCTGCGACCCCATCGAAATGCCGGACGCATCGGCGTTTGAAGAGTTTAACAAGGGCTCTGACGACCGTACCTTCTCGACGACCTTCGCGTTTGTGCGCATCCTGTCGAAGCTCTTGCGCGATAAGAAAATCGGCAAGTATGTGGTGCCGATCGTGCCGGACGAAGCGCGGACCTTCGGAATGGAGTCGCTGTTCCGTCAGGTGGGTATCTACGCCCACGCGGGACAGCTCTACGAACCGGTCGATTCGGACAGTCTCATCTATTACAAGGAAGCCGAAGACGGACAAATCCTGGAAGAGGGCATCACCGAAGCCGGTTCCATGTCGTCCTTCATCGCGGCAGGCACTGCGTATTCGACGCACGGCATTCCGACGATTCCGTTCTTTATCTTTTACTCCATGTTCGGGTTTCAGCGCATCGGCGATCTAATCTGGGCCGCGGGCGACATGCGGTGCCGCGGATTCCTGTTGGGCGCGACGGCGGGCCGCACGACGCTTGCGGGCGAGGGCTTGCAGCACCAGGATGGCAACAGCCATCTGCTGGCGAGCACGCTGCCGAATCTTGTCGCCTACGATCCCGCCTTCGCGTATGAGCTTGCGGTGATTTTGAAAGACGGCATCCGCCGCATGTACCAGGAGCAGGAGAGCGTCTTTTACTACATCACGGTTGGCAACGAGCCTTATGCCATGCCGCCGATGCCGAAGGATTGCGAAGAGGGCATCCTGAAAGGGATGTACAAGTTCCGCCCCTCGTCGAACAAGAAAGCCAAACTGAAGGCGCAGATCTTCGGCAGCGGGTCGATCATGAACGAAGCGCTGAAGGCACAGCAGATGCTTGCCGACGACTACGGCGTCGCCGCGGATGTGTGGAGTGTGACGAGTTACAAGGAACTCCGGCGCGATGCGCTTGAATGCGAGCGTTGGAACTTGCTCAATCCGGGGGCGAAGAAGAAGACGCCGTACATCACATCCTGCCTGGAAGGCGAGCCCGGGATTGTCGTCGCGGCTTCGGATTACATGAAGTCCTTGCCGGACGCGCTGGACCGCTGGATACCGCAGCGGCTGGTGTCCCTGGGAACCGACGGATTCGGACGGAGCGAGTCGCGCCGCGCGTTGCGCGACTTCTTCGAGGTCGACGCGCGATACATCGCGTTGGCTACGCTTACCGGCCTGGCGGAAGAGGGCAAGGTGAAATCCGATGTTCTCAAGAAGGCAATCAAACAGCTCGAAATCAATCCCGAGAAACGGAATCCCCTGCGCGACTAGTTCGCGTTTTGAGTCGCGTTACGAAAGCGGAACTCCTCCCGACCACGAGGAATTCACGGACAATAGGAAAATCTGATGGCTACTGAGTTCAAACTACCGGCGCTCGCGGAAAACGTCGAACAGGTCAGCGTGACCAAGATATTCGTCTCGGAAGGCGACGAGATCGAAAAGGACCAACCCGTCATCGAGATCGAGACGGACAAGGCCGCGGCGGAGGTGCCGTCCGAAGTGAGCGGCACGGTCACCGAGATTCGCGCGAAGGAGGGTTCGACCCTTCGCGTAGGCGACGTCGTGCTGGTCGTGAAGGACGGGGCCGAAGGGAAGAAGAAGGTAGAAGCTCCCGCCAAGAAGGAACCAGAGAAGAAGGCAGAAAAGGCGGAGGAGAAGAAATCCGAGAAGCCGAAGGCTGAAGAGAAGAAGTCCGCCAAGAAAGCACCCGCGGCGAAAGAGAAAGCGGAGGAGCCTGCTGAGGAAGAGCCGGAGGAGAAGGCAGCGGAGGCCGAAGCGGAAACGGCGGAAGAGGAAACCTTTGAAGAGGCCCCCGCGCCGGCTCGGCGTGCCGCGGGCGGGTCGGTTCCGGCAGCCCCGAGCGTTCGCAGGCTTGCCCGTGAGATTGGCGTGGAGATCAGCGAAGTGCCGGGGTCCGGTCCTGGCGGCCGCATTTCCATGGAAGACGTGAAGTCGTACTCGCGGCGCGTCAACACCGACGTGCGCGGCATTTCCGGCGGCGTTGTGTCGACGCGCTCGCAGTTGCCCGACTTTTCGCGGTGGGGCGAGGTGGAGCGCCAGGCGATGAACAGCGTGCGTCGCCGCACCGCAGAGAACATGGCGGCATCGTGGGCGCAGGTGCCGCACGTGACGCAATTCGACAAGGCCGACGTGACGCAGCTCGAAGAGCTTCGCCGCCGGTTTGGCAAACGTGTCGAAGCGGAAGGCGGCAAGCTGACGGCCACGGCCATCCTGGTCAAAGTGCTCGCTTCGGCTCTGAAGAAGTTTCCCCAGTTCAATTCGAGCATTGATCTCGCGAACAACGAGATCATTTACAAGCAGTTCTACAACATCGGCGTTGCGGTGGACACGGATCGCGGCCTGCTGGTTCCCGTTATTCACAACGCAGACCAGAAGAATATTGTCGAAATCGCCATCGAACTCAGCGCCATGGCGGAGCGTGCGCGTCAACGCAAGAGCAAGCTCGAAGAGATGCAGGGCGGCACGTTTACGATCAGCAATCTCGGGGGAATCGGCGGCACGGGATTCACGCCTATCGTGAATCCGCCAGAGGTGGCCATCCTCGGCGTATCCCGGTCGGCGGTCGAGCCGGTTTTTGTCGATGGCGCATTCCAGCCGCGAACCTTGCTGCCACTGGCCTTGTCGTACGACCATCGTGTAATCGACGGCGCCGACGGGGCGCGCTTCCTGCGCTGGGTTGTGGAAGCGTTGGAACAGCCTTTCCTGCTGTTCCTGGAGGGGTAGCCGAGAGTTTGGTGCGGCAGTCCGTTTGCACCGGCGACTTGCGCTGGTCCACGAGCTGCACCGCGAACGTCGGGTGTTTTCCGTTCAGCGACTTGCTGAACATGACCGCGCGCCAGCGGGTTAATGCAGGTTGCGCAAAGCAGGACTATTGAGTATGAGCGAGACGAACGGTCGCAAAGTAACGGTCATTGGTGGTGGTCCAGGCGGGTATGCCGCCGCGTTCAAAGCAGCGGATCTCGGGCTGGATACGACTCTTGTCGACTTAGAACCCAATCCAGGTGGCGTGTGCTTGTATCGGGGTTGTATTCCGTCGAAGGCCTTGCTTCACGTGGCCGAGATATTGAATGACGCCAAGGAAGCGGAGCACTGGGGCATCACGTTCCAGAAGCCTCGGATCGACCTCGATAAGATGCGTGAGAGCAAAGACGCCGTCGTCAGCAAGATGACCGGAGGTCTTGGCCAGTTGTGCAAGGCGCGCAAGATTGCGTTTATTCAAGGCCGTGCGAGTTTCGAAGATTCCAACACAATCAAGATCACGGACGCGAAGGGCAAAGAGCAATTCGTGAAGACGGACTACACAATCCTCGCCGCGGGTTCACGCCCAGCGACCTTGCCGGATCTTTATCTCGAATCGGACGCATTGTTGAACTCGACCTCAGCGTTGCAGATGGAATCCATTCCGAAGACGATGCTCGTCATCGGCGGCGGCTACATTGGTCTCGAACTCGGATCGGTCTATGCCGCGCTCGGAACCAACGTGACGGTCGTTGAGATGACGGGCTCACTGTTGCCCGGCGCTGACAGCGATCTCGTGGACGTGCTCGCCAAACGGATGGAGACGGTATTTAAATCGATTCTCTTGAATACCAAGGTGGCCAAACTGAAAGAGGTTTCCGGCGGCATTTCCGTCACCTTTGTGCCCGAAGGCGCGAAGGAACGCACCGAGACCTTTGAGAAGGTGCTTGTGAGTATCGGTCGGAAACCCAATTCCAGCGGTTTGGCGCTTAATAATACGGGTGTGACGGTGAACTCGAAGGGGTTCGTGGAAGTCGATATCCAGCGTCGCACCAACGATCCCAGTATCTTTGCCATTGGCGATATCGTCGGCGAGCCCATGCTCGCGCACAAGGCGTCTCATGAGGGCCGCGTCGCGGCGGAAGTGATTGCAGGGCACAACACGGCCTTCGAACCCGCGGCGATTCCGGCAGTCGTTTTCACCGATCCCGAAGTGGCTTGGTGCGGGATTACCGAGAAGCAGGCGCAGCGAGAGAACCGCACCGTACACGTGGCGCGATTCCCTTGGGGCGCGTCCGGCCGCGCATCGACCTTGAACCGGAGCGACGGCCTCACCAAAATCATTACGGACCCGGAATCCGACCAGATCCTCGGGGTTGGTATTGTCGGCGCCGGCGCGGGCGAGTTGATTGCCCAAGGAGCCATCGCCATGGAGATGGGCGCCACGGCGGAGGATATCGGGCTCACGATTCATCCGCACCCGACGCTGAGCGAGACGATTATGGAGTCGGCCGACTTGATTTTCGGCAGCGGCACACACGTATACCGGCCTGCAGGGAAAAGTTAGCCGACGGCTCCGCGCTTGGGCGCTGACCGGATTACTCGATGTTTCACGACAAGAAAGTGGTCGTTGTCATGCCGGCGTACAACGCCGCAGTGACCCTGCGCAAGACGCACGAAGAGGTCATGGCGCAGGGTGTAGTCGATCTGGTCATCGTGGTGGACGACGCCAGCGCCGATGAGACTCTCGCCGTTGCTGAAACCCTGCCGAATACCGTCGCCCACCGCCATGATCGGAACCGCGGATACGGCGGCAATCAGAAAACCTGCTATCGACTGGCGCTCGAAGCGGGCGCCGATATCGTGATCATGGTCCATCCCGACTATCAGTACACGCCTAGACTGATCCCTGCCATGGCGGGGATTATCGGAAACGGATTGTACGACTGTGTGCTGGGTTCGCGCGTCCTCGGCGGGTACGCCTTGCGCAGCGGAATGCCGTGGTGGCGGTATGTTTCGAACCGTTTTCTGACGCTTGCGGAAAACCTGCTGATGCGATCGAAGCTATCCGAGTTTCACACCGGATACCGGGCCTTTTCGCGCCGCCTGCTGGAGAGCCTGCCCCTGGACGCCAACTCTGATGACTTCGTGTTCGACAATCAGATGCTGGCTCAGATTCTCTGGCAGGGATTTGATATTGCCGAGGTGACGTGCCCGACGAAGTATTTCACGGAAGCCTCCTCGATCAACTTTGCGCGCAGCGTGAAATACGGTTTGGGCTGCCTCAGCACGGCCATCCTGTTTCGCCTGGCTCGTATGGGTCTGGTCCGGTCCTCCCTCTTTCCCCACGATCGCCGTGGTACCATCTGACACTTGTCCAGAATGGACAGCGATTCTGCCGGTCCCGTTCGAGAGACGCCTATGCGATCGTTCCTTATCTACAGCACGCTGATTGCGCTCGCGACCTGCGCCGTGTATTGGCCGGTTGGCGGCCATGATTTCGTCAACTACGACGACACGCTTTACGTCACGCGGAATGCGGAGGTGCAAGCGGGACTCACCTGGGAGGGGCTGCGCTGGGCCTTTTC
>JAHDWY010000269.1:5985-6613 GCA_023384315.1 Candidatus Hydrogenedentota bacterium
CTTTTCGAGCGCCACGACTGGAAATTGGCATCCGCTGACGTGGCTATCCCACATGCTGGATGTGGAACTTTTCGGCATGCGCCCCGGCGCGCATCATGGGACGAACGTCGCCATACACGCGCTGGCGTGCGTTCTGCTACTCGCGTTTCTCGGATACTCGACCAGGTTGTGGCACCGGTCCGCGGCCGTCGCGGCCTTGTTTGCGCTCCATCCGTTGCACGTCGAGTCGGTCGCGTGGGTCGCGGAGCGGAAGGACGTGCTGTGTGCCGTGTTCTTCTTTCTTTCACTCCTGGCGTACGCGCGCTTCGTAAGGCGCCGAAGTTGGTACGCGTACGCAACTGCATTGCTCGCCTTCGCCCTCGCCTTGATGGCCAAGCCTATGGCGGTAACGTTGCCGTTCGTACTGCTGCTGATTGACGTGTGGCCCTTGAAGCGGGTTTCACTTCCCAAGCTGAGTCGTACGACGGCATTCACGTTGCTGGTGGAGAAGGTCCCGTTCATCGTTCTGTCCGGGGCGGTTTCCGTCGCGACCTTTCGGTTGCAGCATCAGGTGGAAGGCGTCCGCTCATTGGGTGATACGGGCCTCGGATTGCGGACTGCAAACGCGCTCGTCTCCTACGCCTCGTAT
>JAHDWY010000270.1:0-4620 GCA_023384315.1 Candidatus Hydrogenedentota bacterium
ATGTTCGCGATTACGCCGGCCACCCGGTAGTAGATCAACATGAAAACCATCACGACGATGAGCCCAATCAGGGCGGACCACACGCCTTTCCGGATGGATTCTTCACCGAGACGCGCACCGATCACGCCGGTCTGTTCTTCGACGATGGGTACGGGCAGCGAGCCCGAGTTCAGCGCGATGGCCAAGTCCTGCGCTTCTTCGCGCGAGAACCGGCCCGTGATGCTGCCGCTCGTCGTAATCTGGCTCTGGATGACGGGCGCCGATTCAACGACCCCGTCCACCACGATGGCCATGGGGTTCCCAATATTCGCTTCCGTCCGTTCGCCAAATACGCGGCCACTGGTCGTATCGAGTCCGAAGAGAATCTGCCAGTTGCTCCCGCCGGAACGGTCGTCCGGCCGCGCCACGGCCTGCGTGAGACCGTCACCGGTCATCATCGTTTCTTTCTGCAAGAGGTAGATGTAGTAGACCGGCGGTTCCCAAGGCTTGGGATCGCCGCTGAACGCAATCATCACCTCTTCCGGAATAAGTCCCTCGACCCCCTGCGCCCTATTCACCAAGTCCCGCACGTACGCGATCTGGTCTTGCGGAACCTGCAAAACGCCTTCGGATCCCGGCGCGGGACGCTGAAGCCGTTTCAGCAAATCACCTTCAAAATGTTCGTCGATGTCCCGGAACACGTTGGCAGTCTGGTCCGGACCGGCGACGATGTGAAAGGTCAGATACGCGGTCCTGAGAATCAGCTCCTTGGCGCGGTTCACATCCTTTTCGCCGGGAAGTTGCACCTGGATCTGGCGGTCGCCCATGGTTTGAATGATGGGTTCTTTCGCGCCAAACTCGCTGGAACGCCGTTCAATGGTGCGCAGCACCTGCTGTTGCATCTCTTCCAGAATGTCCCCATCGGTCCACCCCTGGTCGATACGCCGCTGGCGTACTTCGGGATCCAGCTTGTCGTAGTCGATACCCACAACCATCTGAACGCCGCCCTGAAGATCCAACCCGAGGTTGATCACCATGTCGCGGTCGAAGTTGGCCCAGCGCTTTACGTCGCGGACGGTCTGGTCCCAGAAGGAAAGCCGCTCGACTCGGCTGTCTTCCTGCCTCCACTGCTCCAGCCGCGCCTGCCGCTGATCCTCCGAAAGCGTCATCCACCCGAGGGTCGGGTAGACATAGATCGCGGCCACGATCAGGGTCGCGCAGATGATGAGGGTACGTCCGAGGTGCTTTTTCATGGGTGACTCCAGTGCATGGGCTGCCGTCGGGCAGCGTCACATTCTCGCGGGCGCGCGTTTCAGTCGCGCGGATCCCGGTTATTTTTCCTTGTCTTCTTTCTCTTCCTTCGCCACGCGTGTGACCGCGGCCCGCAGGAATTCGATCTTTACCGGCGGCTCGTCGCTCACGCGAATGACCACCGACTTTTCGTTCAGCCCAACGATGGTCCCGCAGATGCCTCCGGTGGTGATGACCTTGTCCCCCTTGGCCAAGGCGGCGAGCATCTCCCGCCGTTCCTTCTCCCGCTTCTGATTGGGCCGGATCATGAGAAAATACATGATGGCCATAAAGGCGATGAAGAATAACCACAGTTCCGAACCCGGGCCTCGCGGCGCCTCGGCCGCGCCTCCGCCGCCCTCGGTCTGGGCAAGAACCATCCCTTGATACAACAGGGCGATACTTCGTTCGATCACAACAGACGCTCCTTCGCAGAAATTTGGGCAAAATACGGCCTATTTAGCCGTATACGCATGGAGGAATTCGCGCTTGAACTCCAAAAAACGGCCAGCCCGAATGGCCTGACGCACGGTAGCGGCAAAGTGTAGCATAAAGCTGACGTTGTGTAAAGTATTCAACCGCAACGCCGAAATCTCTCCAGACCGGTACAAATGCGAGAGATACGCCCGGCTGTACCTCCGGCATACCACACACCCACAGCCCGGATCGAGGGGCCCGAAATCGCGGGCGTAGACGGCGTTCTTGATGTTTACCCGTCCCTGCGACGTGATCAGGCTCCCATTCCGCGCGTTTCGGGTAGGCAATACGCAGTCGAACATGTCCACACCCCTTTCGACCGCCTCCAGAATGTCCTCCGGCGGCCCCACACCCATGAGGTATCGTGGCTTTTCGCGCGGGAGCAACGGCGCCGTCCATTCCACCGCCGCCACCATCTCTTCCTTGCTTTCGCCCACGCTCACGCCTCCGATGGCATAGCCCGGAAACCCGATCTCCACGGTTCTTTGGGCGCTCTCCTGGCGCAGGTCTTTGTAGGTGCTCCCTTGTACGATGCCGAAGAGGGCCTGATCGTTGACTTCCCGTTCCAACCAGCGGGCTTTGCAGCGCGCCGCCCAGTCGGCCGTCATCCGGAGGGACTCGGTCGCCGCCTCGCGGGTGGCCGGGTACGCAGTGCATTCGTCGAAGCACATCATGATGTCGGAACCGATGGAGATCTGGATGTCGACGGCTCTTTCGGGGGTGAGTACGTGGCGGGAACCGTCGATATGACTCTGAAACGTCACGCCGTCGGGCGTGACCTTATTCAGGTGCCCGAGGCTGAACACCTGGAACCCGCCGGAATCGGTCAGGATCGGCCGGTCCCATCCCATGAACCGGTGCAATCCGCCTGCGGCTTCCAGCGTTTCCGTCCCCGGCCTCAGGTAGAGGTGATAGGCGTTGCCAAGGATGATCTGGGCGTTGACGTCGCAGAGGTCTTCCTGGGAAAGAGCCTTGACCGACCCCTGCGTGCCCACCGGCATGAACACCGGCGTCTCGATCGCGCCGTGGGGCGTGGTCACCTTGCCCACGCGTGCGCCGCAAGCCGGATCTTCCGCCTCGATTTCGAATTTGAAGTTGCACGCCATAACCCGCCAAGTGTAGCAAACAAGCGCGCTCGCTCGCGAATTGGCGCGGGCTGAAATGACTGCCGAGTTGTGGTGCAGGCTTCCATCCTGCGAACCAAGAGCAGGCTGGAAGCCTGCACCACAAGAGCGCTCGAAACAGTTTTCCTTTTTTTGACACCACTCTCGACCTGACGCATCATGTGCGCCAAAGACACAATCGGGAGATCCCCTTGGAACGGACGCTCCATAGTTCCGGCAAGACGGCTATCGTGCGCAGTGCGGACCCGGCCGTGGAAGCCGCGCTGTTTGACCGCGCGGGGTGCGAACCCATGCCGAGCCGCGGCCGGGGCGCCGTGTACCGCTTCCCACTGGCCAATGGGGCCGGCATCCTGCGCCCCTACCGTCGCGGCGGGGCCGTCCGTTTCATTCTCAAGGAATCGTATCTTTTCGTGAACCGGCCGCGGCGCGAGTGGACGGTTCATGGGTACTTGTTCGACGCGGGCTTTCCCGTACCGGAGCCGTTAGGCGTCGTGTGGGAACGGCGTGGTCCCGTCTATCGGGGCGCCTTTGCCACGCTCTGGATGGAAGCGACCGATCTCCTCGCCTTCTGCGCGGAGTACCCCACTGAAGCGCCGGCCATGTGCCGGAAAGCGGGCGAAGTGATTCTGCGCATGCACGAATTGGGCGTGGTCCACGCCGACCTTCAGGTGAAGAACATTCTCATTCGCAAAGACAACGGCAACGTGGTACTCATCGACTTCGACAACGCGCGACGGTGCAAACGCGTCTCCGAGTCCGCGCGCGCGCGAAACCTGCTCCGGTTGCACCGGTCTTGCGTTAAGAACAGTATGGCGCCGGTATGGTTCACGGCGATCCAGAAAGGCTATGGAAAAATCGTTGAGTGGGAAGAACGCCCACCAACGGACGGGGAGCTGAACGAACTGGACCCGCACAAGTGAATCTGTTGATGTCATCTCCACGCGAGAGAGCCCATGCCGGATAACGACGTTCAAACCAACTTCGCCGGCGGGCTCCGCATTCAGCGGCGCTCGGACGTGCCGTTGGACGCAGTGCTCGACCATTTGCACAAACCCGGGGAGATCCTCAAGGCGTCACGAAAAGCGGAGACCCTGCACGTGGGCGAGTGGATCGTGAAGCGAAGCCGGGGCGAAGGCGGGCTGGGCGTCTTGAAACACACCTTCCAACGCGGACGCTACCGCCAGGGCTGGACCGCGGCGCTCCATCTTGAAGCCCGCGGCGTGCCCGTGCCGCGGCCCCTTGCCTTCATCGAACGCGTTCGGCTCGGCGTGATCCTCGGCAACGTGCTCTGTACGGAATACCTGGATGGCTGCGTGGACGTGGAGGCCTTCGCCGATGGCATGATTCGGGAGGGCGTCGAAGAAGCCGTCGTGCAGGGCTACCTCGAACGCGTCGCCGAAGTGGTGAATCTCCTCTGCGCCAGCGGCGCCTACCACAACGATCTCGCGGGCAAGAACATCCTCACCCCCGACGGCGAGCAGTTCTACTTCATCGACCTCGACGGCATCGTCCTCAACCGCCCCTACACCGAAGAACTTCGGTTGAAGAACCACGTGCAACTCTACGATTCCTTCATCGACAAGTGGGACGACCCCTTGCTTGTCCCCTTCATCCGCCTTATGCTCCCGGAACCGGCGAATATCGATTCGTGGATGCAGCGCGTGCGCACGGGGCAAGCCACACGCCGCGCCCGCACCGAGGCCATCTGGCGCAAGCAGGGGAAACTGACTTGAGTATCCGTCTGAATTGG
>JAHDWY010000270.1:4630-6612 GCA_023384315.1 Candidatus Hydrogenedentota bacterium
GAGTCATACGCGTCGTGATAGGCAACCTAACGAACTTTGAGAATGTCTGCACAACGGCCGGCATATTCGCATTCGCACTCATCTTGCTTGTTCAGTGGCTAATCGACCCGAAACAGAACCAGATTCAAAAGACGTGGCGAAACTGCATCCGCATCACGCTACGACTCGCCATTGTCATCACGTTGCTACACGGGTTGTTTGCCGCAATGGGGTTTCCCGCGTGGAGAGGATATGTGGGACTAGCACTTTTTGATGCCGTGCTGACTGCTGTCGGAATCCCAATGCCGTTCATGTGGGTCACTTCGCAATGGATACTCGGTTGGCCGGGTTTTAATGAGTGGCGGCCTGACAAATTGAGCATACTCACACCCACAAGAGCCCTGCCTCCATTCTCACCTCATGACCATCGTGAATCCGAAAATTCAAGATGCAAGGTGCTCGGGCACGCGGGTGTTGTGGTAACGCGCCTTGCGCCCACGGGCAAGATTCGCGTCAACGATGAATTGTATGCGGCCCGTTCCGATGGGCGATACATCGAGACTGATACGCGCGTCCAAGTTACTGGGCAAGACGCGTTCGGTACTCACTTAGTGGAGCCTCTGGCGCCAACTCAGCAGATCGAGGAAGGCCGATGAGAGAATCGGCGTAGTTTCTGTGATTCATTTCGTGATCACCGCTAGACCTGTCGAGCACGGTGTTTGAATGATGGCACGCGCACCTACACTTTCGTCAAACCCGTCATTTCGAGAAGAACACGTCCACGCTGCGCTCGCCTTTGCCGTCGCCGGGATCGACGAAGATTCGGCCCACGCGGGGTATGGAGTCTGTCGGCAAATCAAGGGTAATCGGAATGGTGTGGGATGGTGCCGCAGCGTCCGGCAGGGTCTGCGGTACAACCTCGAAGTTTTGTGCACGAATCGATTGCGGCAGGAACGGCTTACCGCTCTCGCTCTTAACGGTCAATTCCACGGTGGGCCGGGCTTCGCCGGGAGCTAGTTCAACCACAAGCCGCTCCGGCGCAATGGTGATATCGGATTGCACGCGAATCTTAACCGTTGTGTCTTGCCGCCCGGGTTCTTGGCGTTCGAATTCCAGGGCCACCGGAAGGTCGTGCGTTCCGGGTTGAACGATCTCCCGGGATCGGAAGACCAACCGCGGAAGCTCCCCTGCCCCGGATTCGGCGAGCGCAACGTCCGCCCAATCTTGCCGTGCCTTCCCGCCGGTCACGCGGAGGGGGCCCGCGCCTTCCGCTACACGCAGCGCGATCTCGCGTTCGAACGGTTCGCCAAATTCCACGACGATTTCCGGTTCGCCCGCGCCTACTTCGAGGACCGGTTTCCAAGTTCCGCCCGCGGTAAAGCGCAACGGCTCAGGAAGCGGCGGCGAGGTTTGCACCAGGATTCCCACGGATTTCTCGCGCGCCGTTGCGGTAACCATCTCGTAATGAATCGCGGCGCGACCGCCCGGCGCGACTCGCTCGTTCGTCTCCGTGGGCGTGGTGCACACGCACAAGGACTTCACGCTATCGATGCGGAATGGATCGCTACCCACGTTCTCGACGTAAAAGGTACCGTGCACCGTTTCGCTGACAAAGACCGGCTCGTGCTTTTCATTGTCTGTGGAGAGGCGCGCGACCGCCACGCCCTTGGGCCCGCCGCAGGAAGAGGCGAACAAGACGACGGTGACCAAACCGCCTAGCGCGCTCGCTTTCATCACCAACCCCTTTAAGTGCGCAATCCCGTTCGGATAATCCGGTGATCGTACGCAGTAGATTTGCTTCCGGATAAACGCAAACATCGTACATCAGGGGACAGACAAACAAAACCGCCGGTTGCCCCCAGAGGAGCAATCGGCGGCGTGAACTCAAATAATCGATCGCCTAGAACAATTCCGGCATGGCCGCCGCATCGGGCTTGGGAATCTCGCTCAACTCCGGTTTGCGCCCGGCGATGAACGGACCCGTCTCCATTTCCTTGTAGCCC
>JAHDWY010000271.1:0-2417 GCA_023384315.1 Candidatus Hydrogenedentota bacterium
AACTACGTGAACATCGTCAACGCGGTTGAAGCCGCATCGAAGTCGATGCAGGAGGCGAAGGCGTGATGAAAGCGGAACTGCGAGACACGGAACCGGAACGGTACGAGTTCAGCGAAGGCCCGCGCTATACCTTCAGTCTCTCCCGGCGCGCGTTTGTGCAGGTCGTGGGCGCGGGATTGTTGATTACGTCGGCGGGCGGAATCAGTTTTGCCCAACGGCGGTCAGGGCCGAGCGTGCCGGGCGTGAGCCGGTTTCGAATTGATGCGGATGGCACGGTGACGGTCTACACGGGCAAGGTGGAAGTGGGCCAGGGATCGCGGACGCAGATCGGGCAGGCGGCGGCGGAGGAGCTGCATGTGCTACTCGATCAGGTCATGCTCGTGATGGGTGATACAGACCAGGTGCCGGACGACGGCGGAACCTATGGGAGTCAGACGACGCCGCGCACGATTCCTACGGTTCGTAGCGCGGCAGCGGCGGCGCGGGAACTGCTGGTGGAACTTGCCTGCGAACATTGGGGCGTGTCCACGGACGGCGCTACGATGGCCGATGGCGTGATTCAGCACACGAGTGGAAAACGTCTGACACTGGGGGAGCTGGTGGCCGCGGCGACGGACGTGAACAGTGCGCTGGCGCGGGCGGAAGGCGGCGACGCAGCGCTGACCCCGCCGGAAGCGTGGACGATTCTCGGGACGCCGGCAGTGAAGACCGGTTCGCGGGATGTCGTGACCGGCGGACACCAGTACCCGTCGGATATCCGGCGTCCGGGGATGATGTATGGCAAGATTCTGCGGCCGCCGTCGTACGGAGCGACGCTGGTATCTGTCGACCTGAGGGCGGCCGACGGGATGGACGGCGTGAAGGCAATCCGCGATGGCGACTTTGTTGGCGTGACGGCGCCTACGACTTTCGTTGCGCATCGCGCGCATGAGGCGCTAGCGAAGACCGCGCAGTGGGAAACCGCGGCACATCCGTCCAGCGCGCAGTTGTTCGAGTATCTCAAACAGAACACGCAGGAGGGTTCCGGACGGAGCCGGGCGCGGGAGCAGGTGGACGGCGATGTGGAATCGGCGTTTGCGAATGCGAAGCAGACGCTTCGCGGATCGTATGGCATCTCGTACATTCAGCATGCGCCGCTGGAACCGCGCGCCGCGGTTGCGGAATGGTCAGACGGTAAGCTCACGGTTTGGACGGGGACGCAGGTGCCTTTTGGCGTGCGGGATGAGTTGGCGGATGCGTTCAGCATTTCGGAAGACAAGGTGCGCGTGATGCAGCCGGACTGCGGGGGCGGATTCGGCGGGAAGCATCGCGGAGACGCAGCGGTTGAAGCGGCACGGCTGGCGAAGGCCGTCGGAAAGCCGGTCTCGCTGGTGTGGACGCGGGAAGAGGAATTCACGTGGGCGTACTTTAGACCGGCGGGCGTTCTGGAGGTGGCTGCAGCGATTGACGAAGATGACACCGTCACGGCGTGGGATTTTACCAACTACAATTCCGGCGGGTCCGGCATTGATTGTCCGTACGCGTTTCCCAATCAGCGGATACGGTTTCAACCCTGCGAATCGCCTTTGCGGGAGGGCTCGTATCGCGCACTGGCTGCGCCCGCGAATAATTTTGCGCGGGAAGCATTCATCGATCGCATCGCTTCGGCAACGGGAGAAGATCCCGTTGCGTTCCGCATGCGGTACCTGCGGGAAGAACGGTTGAAGCGCGTGTTGAACGCGGCGGCGGAGTCTTTTGGCTGGGCGAATCGCGATGTGAAGGCTTGCGGGATCGCTTGCGGGACGGAGAAGGGCTCGTACGTGGCGACTTGCGTGGAGGTCGTAATGGATTCCGCAGCAAAGAAGATTGATGTGAAACGCGTGTGTGTGGTGTTTGAGTGCGGGGCGATTCAGAATCCGAAGAACCTGCGCGCGCAGGTGGAAGGGTGCATTGTCATGGGCCTGGGCGGGGCGCTCAGCGAGGTCATCGAGTTTGAGAACGGCGCGATCCTGAATCCACGTTTCAAAGACTACGCCGTGCCGCGCTTCACGGACGTGCCGCCGATTGAGGTGGTGCTGTTGAATCGTCCCGATCTGCCGTCCGCCGGCGCGGGCGAAACACCGATGATCGCGATCGCGCCGGCAATCGCCAACGCGATGTTCGCGGCGACGGGTACGCCACCAGAGGTGTTGCCGCTGCGCAAGGCGCTCGCGTGACATCTCCTCGAAACGTCACAGCACGGCGTAGCGCATCCAAAGACAGGAACGAGTCCGCAGATAGCGCAGATTGCCGCAGATGCATACAAGATTAAGGTCCACAGATTGCACAGATTTTCACAGATTCAATACAGGAGAATAACTATAAGCTAAGTGCATCAGAAGAAAGTAGTCGCGCGTGATTGACGTTGGCGACCGCCGCGGCACGGGTACCATCATCAC
>JAHDWY010000271.1:2427-6572 GCA_023384315.1 Candidatus Hydrogenedentota bacterium
AACTCTATCACGATCAATAGGAATCGCCGAGATTCGTAATGTCGTCATCTGGCGGCGGTGAATCTGCAGCCCCATCGACAACAGCGCCCAGGGGATACTGAACCTGTCCGTCAGGGCCGCAGGAGATCACGTAGATGAGATGCCTACGTTCAGGGCCAGACCGACTCGCCTCAGATGCAGCGTAACGATCTCCGTACGTTTCGAGTATGAGACTCTCCAATTCCGTTTCGGGTTCGCCTTCGCGACTCGGCATGAAAAACAAATAAGGGTTTCCCCATGCGTCGATGGCCGGGTAGTCGTGGGACTCAAGAAGTTCCACCCGAACGTCTGGCTTCAGGAGAACCTCGCCGGTTGTTCGGTCGGTCAGAAGTGAACAGAGTATTTCGCTGTGCCTTTGGATTGCTCCATCGGGCGGACCTGTGTCGAGGTCTACCGGCTCAACAAGAACATCTCGAAGTGATCCGGCTCCGGCGCTGTTGCAGAGCTTGCGTGCTAGTTTCTCAAACGCTCGGATTTGCACGAGGGTAGCGACGTCTGGGCAATCACACAGACCGACTTCAAACCTTGGTATCGACATCAACCTGAAGACGGCAAGTGCAGATAGGAAGAGACCTGCACCCAGGTAGATCAGTCGAGGACGACGAGCTGAGCGTTCCACCATCTCATCTGTTTCCGAACCGTGTTTGATCAATGTTCTATCTCGAAAGATTTGCTAGACTAACTCGGTCAGTTGATCGCTAATCCAGGCAAAACTTAAATGGGAAATACGCCGATGAGTATGTTTCGCTGTCTTACGGTTCTCACCGGGTTGCTCGCGACGCTCGCTCCGGCTTGGGCCGAGATCGAGTCACCATGGGAACCGATATCCATTCGCGAGGAGACGCGTCCCGAGTTTGAAAACGCTTCGAAGAGCGAGACGGATGACGTTATACGCCTAATCATCCGCACGGATGCGCGTGATGGACTGGATGGGCGGTGGGTGAAGACATTTCCGGTTGAGGGCGGGCGGTATTACCGGTTCTTTGCGTTGCGGAAGTTGACGAATGTGGAATCGGCGCGGCGGTGTGCGGTGGCGCGGATCTTGTGGCGCGATGCGGACGGGAATGCGGTGCATCATGACGCGCCGGGGGCGGACACCTTTGCGGGGGGCGCGCCGCCGTTGGCGGAACCGGAGTATCCGAGCGACCGGGGCACGGACGCGGAGGGCTGGACGGAGATCGCGGATGTGTATCTCGCGCCGTCGGCGGCGACGCGGGCGATTGTGGAGTTGCACCTGCGTTGGGCGGCGAACGCAGAGGCGGAGTGGCGGGAGGTGACGTTGACGCCCTGCGATTCGCCTGCGGGACGTAAGGTCGGGTTGGCGGCGATCCACTACATCCCGAAGGGCGGAACGACGGCGATGGGGAATTGCGAACAGTTCGCGCCGTTGGTCGCAGAGGCGGCGGCGCAGGGGGCCGACCTGGTCGTGTTGCCCGAGACACTGACCTGCACGAACAACGGATTGACCTACCTGGACGTGGCGGAGCCGATCCCGGGTCCATCGACGGAGTACTTTGGGTCGCTTGCCAGAGAGCACGGCGTTTACCTGGTCGCGGGATTGGTGGAGCGCGAGGCGCACCTGATCTACAACGTGGCGGTGTTGCTTGATCGCGAGGGCAAGCTCATCGGCAAGTACCGCAAGGTCACCCTGCCGCGGACGGAGATCGACATGGGCATCACGCCGGGGTACGAGTACCCGGTGTTCGACACGGAGTTCGGCAAGGTTGGCATGATGATCTGTTACGACGGTTTTTTCCCGGAAGTGGCGCGGGAATTGAGCAACCGGGGCGCGGAGGTGATCGCCTTTCCGGTGGCGGGGTGCAATCCGCTGCTCGCCAAAGCGCGGGCCTGCGAAAACCACGTGTTCGTCGTGAGCAGCACGTACACCGGCGTGGAATCGGACTGGATGATCACGGGGGTGTTTGACCGTGAAGGGCAGGTCATCGCGCAGGCGAAGGAATGGGGCACCGTGGCCGTCACGGAAGTGGATCTGGACAAGCATCTGTACTGGTCGAGCCTGGGCGATTTCCGCGCGGAGTTGCCGCACAACCGGCCGCTTCCGCCGGACAAGTAATTGGCATCAGGGGACTTAGAAGCATCATGGGGTGCAAGTTGGCCTATTCGAAAGATTGGCTCCGTCGCGCTCTTAGTAAATAATTGACTAAATAATTGTTTTATGTTAACCTCGAAACGAACTCGAAAATAAGCGAGGATTTGTCCCGCAAAGCCCTCAAAATACCATGTAAGTGCGTTAGAAGCGCGAATGAGGTGTCGTTCTATTAACCATACGATAGGGTGCGTCATCATGAAAAGAGCAAGGGGTTTCACGTTAATCGAGTTGCTGGTGGTCATCGCGATCATCGGCATCTTGGCGGCAATACTGCTCCCGGCGCTGGCGCGGGCGCGGGAGGCTGCACGGAGAGCGAGTTGTCAGAACAACCTGAAGCAGATCGGTCTCGTGTGCAAGATGTACACCAACGAATCGCGCGGCGGATTGTTCCCGCCGCAGAAATTGATGGCATGCGAGCCGGGAGGTGACGTCCGAAACACGATCGAGCCTGAGTTTATGATTGACGGGATTGAGGTCTATCCGGAGTACTTGACGGACATGGCCGTAATGATCTGCCCATCGTCTTCCGGCGCTGGTCCAGTCGAGGAATCGTTTGACGCTGCCGATAACCTGGCGGCTGTGGTGGTCAGCAACGCGTACACCGACAAATTTGATACGCCCATCACGGCACCGACTTCAGGGGTGCCGAATACGGACTTGTATGCGTGCGAGTTGGACACGTCGGCGAGTGCCTATATCTACCTGGCATGGATGACAACCCTTGTGGGCGTTACGGACGGACCGCAGGTCGATTTTACCGGCGTGACGGACATGTTGAGCGCTGCGACGGCGATGTATTTGGGCGGATGGGGCGACGTCGTGCTGTTGATGGGGGGACTGCGAAACGTAATGGCCGACGCCAGTATTGCTCCGGGCGCGGAGCCGGGAGATGATCCTGGTGCCCGAAACGGGGATTTCACGGTACCAAACACGGGATTTCCATTCCCCACGTCGTCCGGCGACGACTTGGAGGGCTTGAGACTTCGAGAAGGGATCGAGCGCTATCTGATCACCGATATCAACAATCCCGCCGGGTCTTCCCGGGCTCAGAGCGAGATTTGGGTCGCTGCGGATTCCGTCGACTTGTTTCCGGATGAGTTCAACCACGTACCGGGCGGCGCAAACGTGCTGTATATGGACGGGCACGTAGAGTTTATCCGGTACCCGGGTGAGTGGCCGGTCCACAGCGTGTTTGCTGCGTTGAATTACCAGGTGTGGTTCGGCTAGCTGTTGTGTAGCGGGGACAAACGAATAAGGCCTAGCCGGGGAGGATCAAATGGTCGTCCCCGGTTTTATTTTTGTGCGATGACGATGCACTCTGTCCGCTAACGTCGCGGCAATAGTCAGTGTTTAACGAGTTTGCGGTAGCGGCTGCGGCGGTTTTCGAAGAGCTTGGAGCCGAACTCCTTCACGCGCCATGCCTCGTATTCCTGGAAATTGCCGTTGAACCAGCGGACATTTCCCTCGCCTTCGAATACGAGCAGGTGGGTGCAGATCCGGTCCAGGAAGAAGCGGTCGTGGCTGGTGACGAGGACGCAGCCGCGGAAATTGAGGATAGCTTCTTCGAGCAGACGGAGCGTGTTTACGTCGAGGTCGTTCGTGGGTTCGTCGAGGAGGAGGACGTTTCCGCCTTCCTTCAATAGTTTTGCAAGATGGCAGCGGTTCCGCTCGCCGCCGGAAAGGTTGCCCACGTTCTTCTGCTGATCCTGGCCTTTGAATCCGAAGGTGGCGAGGTACTTGCGGATGGGAATCCGCTGTTTGCCGAGTTCCACTTCTTCCTTGCCATCCCCCACTTCTTCCACGAGACTGCGGTCGGCCTGCAACTCTTCGCGGTCTTGGTCGACGTACGCGAAGGACACTGTTGACCCAACGATGATCTCCCCCGAGTCCGGCGTCTCGCGGCCGACGATCATGCGCATCATGGTGGTCTTGCCGGTTCCGTTGGGTCCGACGATGCCGACGATGGCGGCCTTTGGAATGATGAAGTTGACGTCGT
>JAHDWY010000272.1 GCA_023384315.1 Candidatus Hydrogenedentota bacterium
GCCACAACTCATCCCCTTCGCCATCCAGAGCAATGAGCCCATCGGCCAGCGCCAGACATTCGTCCCTGCCGTCGCCGTCCAAATCTTCGACCTCGACATCGGTCACTGGGCCGTTGGCCAGTTTCGACCATATCGAACGCCCATTGGCTAGAAACGCGCTGACAATCCCCTTGTCCGATCCCGCCACCACCTCCTCGCCCGGCGCGATGTGGAGATTTCCCGTCCGGACCGTGCGCGCCCCGCCGGGCAACGACGCCTGCCACAAGGCCGAACCCGACGCGCCCAGGATCGCAACCCCAGACGCCGAAGGTAACGCGATGTAGGGTTGATCCGAAGCTAGCCTGCCCTGTGCCACGGGCCGGTACCCAGCGCCCGGTACCGCGCTGCGCCAAAGGAACTCCCCCGATCCGTTCCAGACGGCGACGCCATCGGGCGACGTGCAGACCACTTCCGCTGCGAAATCGCCGTCCACATCGGTCAACGTGAAGGCATGCCCCCCCGATGCCTCCAAAGGAACCTGCCAGAGCAACGCAGGTGGAATTGCCAGCATGAAAACACGCTCGACTGGAGCGCCGCCAGGACTTGTGAGCACCAAGCGAACCGGGAGGGTTGTTCCGGGCTCTGCCCTGCCTTGAAGCCTTCCTACGGCGGCCAAATTCTCCCCGGGACCTACGTCGACCACTTGGGTGCGAGGCAGAAGCGCAAACCGGTCCGGGCACACCGTCTCCAAGGTACCGGTAAAACTCAGGCCGGTACGGTTCGCCCAACCGAAACGAACCGGAATCGAACCGGCCGGGCTCACCGCCGCGGTGTCGGCGTCCATCCAGAAGCCCGCCGGAACTGCCCAAGCGCGCACGGGGAGTCCCTTAACCATGATGGGATCGCTGGACGCCGCCAGCGTGAGCGTGCCGTTTTCGGCGGGAACTGCTGTTAATTGGTGCGTGCGGAGGTTTATCACGGTCGCTTCCGGCGTATGGACTTCGAGGGGAATCGGCTTCGGAATGCCAGAAGGGAAAACAATTGCCGCGCCGTCCGCCCCCCGCAGAATCTGTGCGTGCGTGTTCGATACCAGCATTCCGCCGGCCCGCTCCAGCCCATCCAAGTGCTCGAGCATGGCCGCGAGTCCCGCCTTGGCGGGAGCGTCCCCCGTGGCACCTTTTTGACCGCGTTGGGCCAGCACCTGTGGCCCCACGAATACGTACGACTCTGCGGACAGGATTCCGGACAGCAGCGTCGCACTGGACACTGGTGAGTTCGGCAGCGCGATTTCTACGCCACTGTCAAAGCCTCGGGAATCGCCGCCTGCGGCCTGCCGGAAATGCCGCAAAAGCCGTTGAATGCGCGCGGCACGGGAGCGAGCGTCGTCAGATCCATTACGGCAGGGAAGTGCAAGATGCAAGAGGGACGGTTCGGCTGCACCGTCACACACGCCGGCTAGCAGCTCCGTGACTCGCCCATCATCGCGATTCCGGCCGGGCAACAGAAACACGAGCGCGCCCGTGGGGTGCCCGGAAAGCGCAGTTTCCACGATTGAACGTCCGCGCGATCTCAAGTCTTGAAGTGCGTCCCGATCACCGCCGGAATGGGGCGCGTCAAGAGTGAGATCGTCGATTGTGCTCAAATCGACGACCAGCCCGGCCATCTTCATGGATCGGGCCGCCGCGGAAGCCATCCGGACCGTGTCTGTCCCGAGGCCGTCCGCCGAGAGAAAGTTGCGTGTGATACCCGCCTCGTGAAGGATGGACGCCGCAGTCTGCACCTCCGCGAGGGGCCCGTGGAGCACGGCTCCGCCAATTCCCTGCGAACGCCACTCTGCGGCCGCGCCGGCATTGACCAATTCTACACCGGATATCCGTAGAATCGGTGAGGGCAAGTCTTCGGGAGACAATACTTCCGCTTGCCCCGCAGTTCCAAGGCACACCTGAACTGCGAGGATGATGAGGGACATAGCGAACCTGAATCGGTGGCTGGACACGCTGACTCTTGTGTTCCATGAACCGCGCACACCTCACGCGGCCATTTGGTCCAGGCAGCCTACTGCCCCTACGGCGGGAATTTCAACCGCTAGTCTGGGCGCGTTACGTTGACGGCCTGCAACCCCTTCGGGCTTTCCAGCAATTCGAACTGAACTTCCTCACCTTCGCGAAGGGTGCGGAATCCGTCCATCTGGATCGCCGAATGGTGCACAAACACGTCAGGGCTGTCATCACGGGTGATAAACCCGTAGCCCTTCTGGTCGTTGAACCACTTCACCTTGCCACGCAACGCCGACTGAGTTACTCCATTTGCCACTGCTATACCCTCTCCCACATCACGTGCCGCGCCCGAACGTGCGGAAATCGGCACACCTACTACGTCGTCACCAGTTCCTCCCCGCCCTGCATTCTCTAGAATATCGGGCATTGGGGAATCTGTCAATAGCTTAGGGCTTCAATAATGATTACCACTTGAGTAATGAATCAGGCAATGCTTCTGGCTGGCATCCGGTATTCCCGGGGTCCTGCCGCCCAATGGAGGGGAGAACCCGTCCCTCCGGAGGAACGCGGTTGACACGCCCCCCCAAGGCGCTTAGAATACACGTGGCACGGTAGTTTACGCGCCTGATTCGGGGAATGGTTGCAGGAGTTCTGGATGAAGCAATCGCTGACGAAGCTGGTCGACGTCATTCTGAAACATATCGAGGAACAGCCGGAGGCGAAGCCCACGGAAAGTGGTATTCGCTCGTGGCTGGCCGGTCAAGGATATAAGAAGCGCGATATCGACGCGGTCATCAAGCTGGTTGGACGACGCATCGCACAACGTCCGCAAGTTACGGACGCCTCCCCGCGCACAGTCCGCATGTACTCCATGCTCGAAGAATACAAGCTGACCCCGGAAGCCAGGAACGCGTTGATCCGCTTGGAATTATACGGGTTGATCGATCCCATGGAACGGGAGATGATCTTGGACCGTCTGAACCATTTTGATGGCGAGATCGGCCTGGATGAGTTGGATTATTTGATTTCCTGGCTGGTTTGCGGCGGCCGCGATTTCGAGTCGCAACAGACCATTTACGGAGTCATGGAAGGCGAGCAGGAAGTCTTCCACTAGCGGACTTTATCGCAACGTCCCGGACGCCTGTCCCTTCGGGGATCGGCGTCCGCTGTTTTGAGCGTATCCCCATTCTGAGCGCCGGGATTGCCAGCGCCCGCCCAAGCACGCTATAGTCCCCGTCCACGGGGTGGCAAAATCCAAATACCGAATAGAGGGTGCCGTTGCGAATGTTCTACGATCGATCAAAGAGGGATTGCGCGCATTGAAACTTGTCATTGTAGAGTCGCCTGCGAAGGCGAAAACCATAGGCCGTTTTCTGGGCAAGGAATACAGGGTAATGGCCAGCTACGGTCATATCCGCGATCTGCCCAGTTCCGCATCCGAGATCCCCGCAGCCGTGAAGTCCAAACCCTGGGCCCGGCTGGCCGTCGATACGGAGAACGGGTTTACACCCGTGTACGTCGTTCCCAAGGAGAGCAGACCCCGTATCGCGGAACTTAAGAAAGCCTTGAAGGAAGCCGACGAAGTCGTGCTCGCCACCGATGAGGACCGCGAAGGGGAATCCATCAGTTGGCATCTGCTGGAAACGCTCAACCCGAAGGTTCCCGTGAAGCGCATCGCCTTTCACGAGATTACCCAGTCCGCCATCGACGAAGCCCTGGCCAGCCCGCGTGAGGTCAACGACGACTTGGTCCGCGCCCAGGAAAGCCGGCGCGTGCTGGATCGCCTTTTCGGATATGAACTCTCGCCGGTCCTTTGGAAAAAGGTCGCGCCGAAGCTCAGCGCCGGGCGGGTGCAAAGTGTGGCGGTACGTTTGGTCGTGGAGCGCGAAGAGGAACGCCGCGCTTTCCGCGCTTCGGACTACTGGAGCGTCGAGGCCGCGCTAAAGACCGAGGGCATTGAGTTCTCTGCAGGCCTTGTCGAGTGGGACGGACGCCGCCCCGCCACCGGCAAAGATTTCGACGCCGCGACCGGCGCGCTGAAGGGCGACCCCAAAACACAGGCCGATGTGGTGCATCTGACGGAGTCGAACGCCAAGTCCTTGGCGGACTCATTGAAGGGAGGCCTCCCCTGGCGCGTTGCGCGTGTGGAGCAGAAAAAGACGACGCAACGCCCCGCGCCGCCCTTCATCACGTCGACGCTGCAGCAAGCCGCGAGTTCCTTGTTGAACATGTCGCCGCGCAAGACGATGCAAGTTGCGCAGAGTCTGTACGAAGGAGTCGATCTCGGCGGGGGTGAACGCGAAGGCGTCATCACGTACATGCGTACGGACTCGCTGACGTTGAGCGAAAAGGCCCTCGCGGAAGCGGGCCACTACATCAGGAAGAATTTTGGCGAGGACTACTACACGGGCCCGCGCCGTTACACGACGAAATCGAAGAATGCGCAGGAAGCGCACGAAGCCATCCGCCCGACCCATGTGGACCGGACGCCGGAACAGATGGACCAGTACCTGGACGGCGATCAGTTGGCGCTCTACCGGCTGATTTGGAATCGGACCATGGCTTCTCAGATGGCCGAGGCCGTCTTGTTGAAAACGACTATCGACTTCGAGGCAACCGCCGCGGGCAAGTCCGTCGTGCTGCGCGCGAACGGCTCCGTGGTCGCTTTTCCCGGCTACCTCCGCGTGGCGGACACGGCACAACGGGACACGGAACTGCCCCACCTCGAAGAAGGCCAGGAGGTCACGGCGCAAGACAGCCCATCGGCGGGTCCCAAGCTCGTCGACATCACCGCAAACAGCCACCGAACCCAGCCGCCGGCCCGGTACACGGAAGCATCCCTGGTGCAGCGCTTGGAAGAAGAGGGTATTGGACGTCCATCGACCTACGCGCCGACCGTCTCGACCATCCAGGCGCGTGGTTATGTCGAACGCCGCGGCAAGGCCCTCGTACCGACATTCCTCGCCATTGCCGTAATTAAACTGCTTCGTCAGCATTTCGAGGAGTACGTGGACCTTGGCTTTACGGCGCGGATGGAAGACGCCCTCGACGACATCTCGAACGGCAAGCTCAATTGGGTCGACTTCCTCGCCGCGTTCTACCGCGGAGAAGGCAAGTACGGTCACGGCTTGGTGCAGCAGATTGAGCGGGAACTGCCGGGGATGGAGTATCCCACGATACCCTTGGGCGAAGATCCCGACAGCAAGCTGCCCATTTTCGTGCGCGTCGGCCGCACCTCGCCCTTCATCCAACGCGGCGAAGGCGGTCCGGAAAACACCGTTACAATTCCGATGGATATCACGTACGAAGAACTGACGGTCGACAAAGCACTCGAATTGCTGAAACACAAAGAAAAAAGCAACGAGGCGTTGGGCAACCACCCTGAGACGGGAGAGCCCATTTTCGCGTTCCTGGGACCGTACGGCCCCTACGTGCAGTTGGGCGAGAAGACGGAAACGAACAAGAAGCCAAAGCGCGCGAGCCTGCCCAAAGGCACGTCGCTGGATCACGTCGATCTGAAGCTCGCGCTAAAGCTCCTGTCGCTGCCCCGCGCGTTGGGCAAACACCCCGAAAACGGCGAACTTGTGACGACGGCCATCGGCCGTTTCGGCCCCTTCGTGAAGTGGGGTGACGAGTTCCGCAGTCTCGAAGCGGGCGACGATGTGTACACCATCACGTTCGAGCGCGCGCTGGAACTGCTGGCCCAACCCAAGAAGAGCCGTCGCGCCACCAAGAAAGTCATCGCCACGCTCGGCGACGACGCCGAAACCGGCAAGCCCATCGAAGTCTGCGAAGGCCGCTACGGCCCCTTCGTGACCAACGGCAAGGTCAACGCGTCCCTGCCCAAAGACGCCGACCCCGCGGCGTTCACCCTGGAACAGGCAAAAGACCTCCTGGCCAACGCCGCCGCCAAGAAACCGGCCAAGCGCAAAGCCAAACCCAAGGCAAAAACGAAGGCAAAGCGGAAGCCGAAGGCCTGACCTTCGACCGCAATCCACTGCTCTTCAGTAATTCTTAACTGCTACAGAATTCCGTCTTTATCTTTTGCTAGGACGAGGACCCGGTCTCAGTATTTACGTTGATTTCTTTTGCCGCCGCCTGATTAGATGGATCAGAATCACTCTTCCGGCAACGCCATTCCAGCGACGGAAGCGAGCAGGGGAACGACGGAGTGAGCGGCACATGAATCCACGCCCGACTATCTTTATTTCCGCAGTGACTTCGGAACTGAAAGGCGCCAGGGATCTAGTTGCCAAGACACTGGAATTCATGGGATACCAACCGGTCTTTCAGGACATTTTTGGCACCCAGACAGGAAACCTCTGCGGCGTTCTTCGAGACTTGATAGATCCCTGTGAAGGATTGATTCAGCTCGTTGGTTTTCACTACGGCTCAGAGCCACCCATGGAGACGGCAGAATTTGGGCGCGTCAGCTACACGCAATATGAGGCTCTTTACGCGCTGCAACAGGGCAAGAAGGTATTCCACTTTGTTGACGTGACGCCCGGGTCAGCCGTTGCGGAGCCCGAAGACAAGCGCGAGTTGCAGCAGGCGTATCGCGAG
>JAHDWY010000273.1 GCA_023384315.1 Candidatus Hydrogenedentota bacterium
GTTTGTCGCGTAAGCCTTCGAGTAGCCGTTTCAACCCCAAGACGCGATATGCGGCGACGAGTGGACTGTCAGAGCCCACGTCGTACGGTTTCGCAAGTTCGGCCAACACCGTGTCGTATCCCGGAGCAAGCTGGCCCGGCACTGTGCGCCCCATGTTTGCCGGGCCGGTGATGTACTCTACGAGCGCGCTTGGATATGGGAGGCCCGACCCCTCCTCGACCACCCACGTCAGGTCCGCGAAGATGGATGGCGCGTACCGGTACCCATGCCCCGGCGTTCCCTGGGCGGAATTGGAGAGGACATGCCGTATCAACACGTCGCCGGAATAGCGGGATTCCTGCGCGACAGCGCCCGGATACCAGGAGTGCAGCCGGTAGTCCACAAGCCGATCATCAAGGCCGACCACGCCCTCCTCCACGAGTTTCATGAGCAGGACCGCCGCCAGGGCCTCGGAACATCCACCCAAGCGATACGGCGTGTCCGGCGTTGCCGCGACGCCTTCCTCCAGGTCGGCGAACCCGTACCCCTTCGACCAAACCGGTTTGCCGCGACGCACGATCGCCGCTGACATGCCGACCATAGCCCGATCCTGCACCAAGCCGCCTAACCGTTCGTCAAGTTCCGCGAGCAGTGTTTCATCCAGTGGTTCGTCGGTGAGGGATAGCGATGGCTTGGCCTCTTCGGGCACATGTTGGCAACCCGCGTTCAGCAAGACGATGGTCGCGAAGGCAGTCGCCAGAATCGGCGTGATACGTCGTTGCATGAAAGCGCTCTCTTGTACGAATCGCGGGGAAACACGGTCAGAATATCTGACCGATCATTGCCGTGTAGTATAGCCAAAACCAAAGATTCATGGCGAGAATTGGCAAGGCGGTGGGCCTGCGCCGCCGAGGTCGTATTCCCGGCAATTGTCGTATTGTCACGATTGCGATGTATGCGACCCCCAGTGCCGGTAAACAACGACGTGGCGGTTTGGTCGCGACTTGAGTCGCTTCCCAGCGTTATGCCGAGTACACGTTTGTGAGTCCCAGCTCCGGTTCTCCCGCGACACATCACCCGCGAGACCCCGTATTCCGGGCAGGCCCCCGGACTCGCGCCCGCTCCCCTTGCGATTTCACCGTCTTGTGTCGACATAGGGGTGCATTTGATAATCAACTCGGGAGACCCCTTATGACGACGGATGCGGCATTGCTTGAACAGTGGCAGCGGCGCAGGGACGCCGAAGCATTTGCGGAATTGGTGCACCGCCATTCCGGCATGGTCATTTCAAGCTGCAAACGGATCGTGGGAGACCCCGCGCTGGCGGAAGACGTCGCCCAGGAGTGTTTCATCGCGCTCATGCAAAGCCGGGACGCGGTGCGCTCGTCTCTGGGGGCCTGGCTGCACACCATCGCCGTGCGCCGAAGTATTGACCGGCTGAGAGGCGACACGCGGCGGCGGAAAAGGGAAACTGACTATGCCCTGTCGTGTGAATCACACGTGTCGCCGGATCTGGCGGTCGGCGAAATCGTGGAACATGTAGACGAAGCGATCGCGGCCTTGCCGGAGAACTACCGCGTAGCCGTCGTGGGACGGCTCCTCCAGAACCGGACGTACACCGAAATCGCGACCGAAGTGAGTGTTTCGGAAGCGACTATCCGGTACCGGATGGAACGAGGCGTTGAGCAGGTCCGGCAAACGTTGCAGCGGAAGGGCATTGCAGCCACCGTGGCAGGATTCGCCGCCGTATTGAGCTCCACCGCCGAGGCTGCGCCGGTGGATCTCGTCGCACGGCTTAGCAAACTTGCCATGTCCGGTTCGGTTCCACTACGTGGCGCCGCCGTGCTGTCGGCCGCGGTCGCAGGGAAAGTGGCCGTTGGTATCGCCGGCGTGATTGCCGTCCTCTCCGTGAGTTGGTATGCGCTCTCCGGCCGCGAATGGGATCCGGACTCCGCACTACCGGCGCCACCGCTGGAAACTTCCAACGTTGCCGCGGAACTCGACGAAACGGTCCCGGCTGAGGTTCTGCCCAGTCCCACTTCGTCCAATAGCCCCCAGCGTTTCGCAGCCGCGCCTGCACGCGAACCGGAACCGTTCTCCATCCGTGGCCGCATCTACGATGCCAAGACGGGAGTGGGCATTGCGGGTGTCCGCGCGAACGTGTACCCGTCCGGGGGTGGCGGCTATGTCGGCCGGAGTGAGCCCACCGGAGAAGACGGACGCTATTCGATTTCCCCGATTGATGACGGCATGTATTCGGTCAATCTGGGAGAGATTGAAGGATATCCGGATCCACGAGGCAGCCGGAGCGTTTCCGTCAAGCTCGCGAACGGCGAACCGGTCAGCGATATTGATTTCGCGCTGGAACGGGGGATCCCCGTCTCGGGAATGGTCCTTGGCGCGGATGGCCAGCCCATCGCGAACGCAGAGGTTGTCGCGGCGATTCCGTCAACACCGAATGCCATGCGAACCCGGTCGGGCGAACAGGGTTCCTTTACGCTCTACATGCCCGAGGTGTCCGACAGCCTTCGCGTGCAGGCCCAGACCGACAGCTCCGAGAGTAGCGTGGAGGGGACCTTTGCACTCACGGAAGAGGGCTTGGAGGGCGTGGTACTGATGCTGGACCGGCCGAAGACTGCGTCGATGAGCGGTATCGTGATCGATGGAGCCGGCAATCCCATGACGGGTGCGCACCTTCACCTTGTGCGCAAAGACGGGAGCGCTCTCCGCAGTGGGAACTCCGGCGAAACCGGCAAAGACGGCCGTTTCCGTATAACCGGTCTCGCAAGCGCGGAATTCAGCGTTATCGTGACACCAAAAGGCGTCAACGGCTATAGCACTGCCGAAGAGTATCTGCGCATCCACCCTGCACCGGGCGAAGCATTGGAAGGAATCGAGATCGTCTACGGCGAAAAGGGTGGCATGGCCATTTCCGGGCGCGTCGTCGACAGCAAGGGCCAGCCGATTGAACGTGCGCGTGTCGCGTGTTACATGGACCGGAGCATGGAAACCGCCTATACCGCTAGCGACGGCACCTTCACAATTACGGGCCTCGATGACAAAATATGCTCAGTGTCCGTCGACCATGATCGCTACTCGCGAAGCGGAGGCCAGTTCCGCGCGGGCACGACGAATGCCGAGATCGTCCTGAAACGCCGGGGCCGTCTCGCGGGCCGCGTGGTGCGCGCCGATACGGGCGAGCCGCTTACGGCGTATACGCTGGCCTACGTCATGGGCGAAGTGCGTGATTTTGATGCTATGCTTTTCGGCGGTGGACAGCTCATCGAGAGCGCCGACGGCACCTTTTCCATCGGCGAAATGCAGGCCGGCCGATTCACCGTCGCGTCATGGGCTCCCGGCTATGCGCCGGAAGTCGAGTACGTCGATGTGGAAGAAGACGAGGCCACCAGCGCGGAATTCCGGCTGACGACAGCGGCGCCCGTCTCGGGAACGGTCGTGAACGAATCCGGGGATCCCATTGCGCATGCGGCCGTGTATTTCGCGACCGGAGTTTCAATGGACCAGATGGACCGCGCTGCGGCGACGTACTCCGACGAGCAAGGTCACTTTGTCGTGGACAGCTTACCAACGGATGTCAAACACCTATGCGCCTCCGCGCCGGGCTACGGCGTTGGCGTCACATCCCTCCCCGGCGAAAACAGGATTGTCTTGCCCGAACCGGCCACCGTGACTGGAACTATCCAAATCGATGGGGTTGCCATGAGTGATTTGTTCATGAACGTGTACTACCCCGAAGCCCGATGGTTGCCGGGCACTTACCGCAAGCCGGAGCCGGATGGCTCGTTCCAATTCAACGGATTGTCCGAGGGAATGCTCAGCATCAATGTTGTTCCGAATGCTCCCGGGAACCCGCGGTCCGCGATGAAAACGATCGACCTCAAATCTGGCCAGGAGGTTCACGTCGACATTGTGTTCGATCGAGGCACTGCGCGGGTAGAAGGTACGCTAACGGTCGAAGGCGTTCCGCTGGACGCGGCGTATCTCACGTTGAAACGCCAGCTTGGCGAAACTACGGAAACCATTCTCGGCACACTCGGATCCGACGGCAGTTTCCACTTTGACGGGGTTTGGGCCGGAAACCTGGTGCTTAGCATTAACCTCGTCGACCCGGACGATCCCTTCGAACCCATCGTACATGAAGTCGATCTCGCCGTGGCCGACGGACAGGTCTTGCGGCAAGATATCGAGCTGCCGCCTTTGCCGTGAGTCTGCGCCTGGTAATGTCTTGGAGGTGGCGCGACCTTCCGGCCATGATTCGAGGTGTCATGGGCTCCTGCCTATGAAAACCTTGGGCTGAAAGCTCGTGGCACGTCAAGCCGCGCCATCAGCATCAAGCGAGGTCGTCTTGGCAGCCGAACTGCCAAATCACGAACTAAGAAAATCAAGGATTGATGCGATGGGTAATCCCTTCCGGGTGATTGGTTTGGTTTGTGCATGGATCGTCATCTTCAGCCTGTAGTTGGAAGGCAAGAAGTTGAAGGGGCGAATCAGCGCGCTGGAGTCCAAGTAGCGGCCCCGCAGGCACCTCCAACGTTTCCTCGACTACTGGATTGGCACGAGATTGATCCGGCGAGCACTGTTGAAACTTCAGCCTCCTTCGCCACTTGCTCTGGCCGCGTTCAACTTCCAGTCGCGAACCATGTTGCCGACTTGCTCGAGGGTGTTCACGTCGATATCGCGCAGGCGGCCTGCATAGTCGGGGCCGACGTCGAGGGAGAAGAGGTTGCCGTATTTGGCGGCACCTACATAGTCCTCGAAGATCTTTTCGGGCGGATGACAGAGGCCGTCGTGCTGGGGCAGTGAGTAGAACCACTGTGCGCCGCCCTCATGTTCGGGCAGAATGGGATACGTGAATTCGGCGACGAGATAGCCGTCGTAATTCGCCTCGCCGTCTTTGTTGTACTGCGAAGCGTTCGGGTCGCCCACGGGCCCAGGCATACCGCGTTCGCGCAAGGCCAGCCGCCCGGCGGGTTCGCCATGATTGAAACCAACGAAACAGCCGGGCTGGAATCGATGGACCCACTCCACGGTCGATTGGTGGTCGAGTCCGCCATCGGTCTGCGCGTGATCCATCCAAAAGAACTCGATGGGACCGTACTGGGTACACAGCTCTTCGAGCTGGGCTTTCTTCAACTCTGGATTTTTCATCTCCGGCCAGGTCCAGTCGCCTTCGGAGAAGTAGAGGGCGAGTCTCAGCCCATACTTGTCGCAGGATGCGCGCAGCTTGGCGAGGACATCGATGCCCAGCGGGCTGTTCGTTACTTTCCATTCCGTGGTCTTCGTATCCCACAGGCAGAACCCGTCGTGGTGTTTGGTCAGGAAGAGGATGTAGTTCATCTCGGCGGCCTTCGCCGTTTCGCACCACTGGTCGGTGTCGCAACCGGTCGCCTTGAAGAAGCTCACGTCCTCCACGCCGCGCGTCCATTCTTCACCGGAGAAGGTGCTGAACGACCAGCAGATGAACATGCCGAAGCGGAGGTTTGAGAGTTCTTTGGCGCGGATCTCGTCAGTGCTCGCCTGCGCATGGACGTCAATGGGTATCGCCGCCGCGACGATCAGCAGCGCGACCGGATAGAATCGTAGGCGGCCCATCTTATCTCCCCCTTCAAGACGGTGTGCTCATGTCCCCAGGTATGATGCAGTTACTCGAAGGAAAATGCGAACAGATCCGCATCCTTCAATTCGAATTCCACGTTCACCGACTTATTATTCGGCAGCGCCTTATCACCCCAACGTACCGTGTGGCGAAGTTCGTCGCCCGACAGCGGACTGCATTCGTCCAATCCGAATCCGGGCACGACATCGCCCGTGGCTCCGTCGCGCAATGCGACGCGGACCGCCCCACGTATGTTGGCATTTACGGTCAGGGTTTCGTTTTCATCCGAGAGCCTGAACGGCACAGTGCGCAAGGTTCCGGCCGTCGCGCCTGAGGCACGCCGCGCGACATAGCGGTCGAGCGGCATTCGGACCAAGCCGATCTGCCGTTCCTCGAAGCGGTTCATCTTATGGCCCTGTTTGTAGCCTCCGTAGTAGAGGTAGACCTGGTCGCCGACGATGAGTTGTTCATCGATCCAGGCGTGGGCGTGGTCCCACGCGGCCGGGTCGTCGTCGGGCTCGAAAAATTTCTCACGGTCCCGCACCCAGGTGCGGCCGTCGCGGCTCCAGGCCAGGGAAGTATGGGCGCGACCAAAGCTGCCTTCCGCGGTGCCGGTGGCGCGCAGGTCGTCGCGCAGGATTTTGACCATGCCGATGCGCAGGGGACCGCGGTTGAGATATCCCTCCATGGCATAGAACTGAGTCTCGCCTTCATCCAAATCGTCGTTGGCGGTCACGATGTACCACGGATCGTCCCAGTGAATCAGATCGTCGCTAACACTCATCATCGTCGTGCGCCGTTTGCCAGACCAGTTCGCGCCTTCCGTATAGGTCGAGATGGTGGCCATGTAACGGTTCCGCAGGGAGTCCCAATCGATGCCATTGATGTCGTGGTTGTGGTCCAGCACGACGCCGTCGACCAAAGGCGTCCACAC
>JAHDWY010000274.1:0-2704 GCA_023384315.1 Candidatus Hydrogenedentota bacterium
CAAGGCCTCATGAATACCTTCCTCTGTGGCCTCGACTCGCGCATTAACGGCGCAACCAGCAGTTCCGGAGTTCATGTCCGGCCGGCGGACGATCTCGCGCGCCTTCCGATTTCGCTGCGGGGGCGTGATTTCAGTTTCGATCCCGTGACACGGGACTTCCGGCCCGAGAGCGGCGGCGCTCAGCACGGTATGAGTTTCAACGACTGGGGCCGCAAATTCGTCTGCTCGAACAGCGACCACATCCAGCTCGTCATGTTCGAGGACCGCTACATCGATCGCAATCCCTATCTCGCCGCGCCGGGTCCCCGCATCAGTATTGCGGTGGACGGGCCGTCGGCCGACGTGTTTCGGATCAGCCCCGTCGAACCGTGGCGGATCGTGCGCACTCGCCTGCGCGTGAAAGGGCTCGTGCCCGGTCCGGTGGAAGGCGGCGGCACGGCCTCCGGCTATTTCACCAGCGCCACCGGCGTGACCATCTACCGGGGCGACGCCTGGCCCGAGGAGTACCGCGACAATGCCTTTATTGGCGATGTGGGCAGCAACCTCATCCACCGGAAAGTGATCTCCCCGAAAGGCGTTGAGCTCTCCGCCCAGCGCGCGGAGGGCGAGGAGAACGTCGAGTTCATCGCGTCGTCCGACATCTGGTTCCGCCCGGTCCAGTTCGCGAACGGGCCCGACGGCGCTTTGTACGTCGCTGATATGTACCGGGAGATCATCGAGCATCCCGACAGTCTGCCTCCGGTGATCAAGAAACACCTCGACCTGACCAGCGGCCGCGACCGCGGGCGCATCTACCGCATCGTCCCGGAGGATTTCACCCAACCCGCAATCCCCAATCTCGGGCCGGCGCCGTCCTCTGGACTCGTCACGCTGCTGGATCATCCCAATGCATGGCATCGCGAAACCGCGGCCCGGTTGCTCCATGAGCGCCAGGACACCGCCGTGGCATCCGACATTCGCAATCTCGTGTCCAATGCGTCCAGTCCCATCGGGCGCATTCAGGCTTTGTACGCGCTGGACGGTATGGGCGAACTCGGTGCCGACACGATTTCAACGGCACTGAAAGACGGCGACCACCGCGTCCGCGAACACGCCGTCCGGCTATCGGAACCGTATCTTCGGGACAACGAGGCGCTTCGCGGCGAAGTCATCGCGTTAGCGGATGACCCGGAGCTACGCGTGCAGTACCAGGTCGCCTTCTCGCTGGGTGAATGCCAGGGAGCGGATCGCAATGGGGCGCTGGTAGATATTGCGAGGGCGCACAGCGACGACCAATGGTTCCGGCTCGCGTTGTTGAGTTCCTCCGTCTACGGCTCCGGCGAGATTTTCGCCGCGTTGGCGGAAGACGAGGACTATCGCAAGTCCGACGTGGGCCGGGGATTTCTGGAAGAGCTCGCGTTGCAGGTCGGCGCGACAGGTGTCGATTCTGACGTCACCGTGGCCCTTGAGCGTATTGACGCGCTGCCGTCCGAAGAGGACGCGCTGGCGCAGAACGCGGTGCGCGGCCTCATCCAGGGCATGAAACAAGCCGGCAAAGGCGGCGAAGCGCAGGCCGTGCTCGCGTTCAGCGAACGGGCTGAGGCCTTGCTGGCGCAGATGTTGGCGTCGGCTCATCAAGTTGCCGGCAATACGGACGAGGAAGTCGCGAAACGCGTCGACGCAATTCAGACCCTTGGATTCGACAACTACGACAACACCCACGAGATTCTCTTCTCGATGTTGGATCAACGTCAGCCGGTGGAAGTGCAACGGGCGGCCCTGGCCACCCTCCGCAAGTTCGACAACCTGGAAATTGCGTCGGCGATTCTCGAGTCCTGGTCCGGTATGACGCCGCCGTTGCGCGCCCAGGCCGTCGAAGCCCTGTTCTCGCGCGAGCCCTGGCTGGTCAAGTTGCTGGATGCCATCGGCGAAGGCGGATTCCGCGCGGCGGACCTCGATTCGCTGCGGGTCCGTTCGCTTCTCGCCTACGACAACGCCGATATCCGCGCCCAAGCGGAACGCGTGTTGGCCGACTACAATCTCGGCTCGCGGCAGGAAGTCGTCGACGCGTACCAGGACGTGCTCGCCATGAAGGGCGATCCCGAGCGGGGCAAGGCAGTCTTTACTGAAAACTGCAGCAAATGCCACAAGGTTCAAGGAATCGGATTCGAAGTGGGACCGGATCTCTCCACGGTCGCGCAAGCGGGGCCGGACAAGATTCTCGTGAACGTCCTCGATCCGAATCGCGAAGTGAATCCCCAATACGTCAATTACACGATCGAAACCAGCGATTGGGAATCCCACAGCGGCATCATCGCGTCAGAAACCGCGACGAGCATCACCCTTAAGCGTGCCAACGGCGAGGCCGACACCGTGCTTCGCGTGAATATCGACGACATCAAGAGCGATAATCTATCTATCATGCCTGAAGGTTGGGAGCAAACCATCAGCAAAGAAGACCTCGCGAGTTTGATCGCGTATCTGACTTCGTTGGAGTAACTCCACCAGGGAGGTGGGTATGGCCCAAGACTGCATGCAGAAGTCCCGAGCGGGTAAGCCTCTTAGTTTTATGGCAGGCGCTGCGCTCACGGTGTTGGCATCCGCGTGCGGGCCCGCCAAAGCGCCCGAAAAACCTGTGGAAGCAGTCGCCCCGGTCGCCCCGGTCGCCCCGGCGGCGGAGGTCCATCTCGTGCCGGCTTCGCCCATTGACTTTTCGGACCGGAGC
>JAHDWY010000274.1:2714-6519 GCA_023384315.1 Candidatus Hydrogenedentota bacterium
CCCCGGGCCACTTCTCCAAGGCGAGGGGACTTCGCGTCGCCCCGATGGAAGCGATCGGCGGCGCATATCAAGCGACCGCGTCGCACGAGAGCGCCGAGGAGAATCTGCTGGCGTGGCATCAGGCGGCTTTGAAGCACGGAGCGTTCCTGTTTCGAGTCGAATGCCATTTCGGCATCGGTACCCAACCTGACGTGATCGCCGTGCTGCCGACAACGGATCAGTACGAGGTCATCCAGGCCGTGGGCACGGACGGTGTCAATTTCGACGTGGATAACGCAGAGGTCATCGTCTGGCTGCGCGGCATGGAAGAGCAGAACCCCTTTACCCTAACGGGCGCCGGGTTGGATTTCCTGGAAGGGTACTTCGTGACGCCACCCCAAAACGCGCCCGCGCTTGCCAAGCGCATGTACGACTTCTGCCCGGACATCGTCGATCAAGGCACTGGTACGGTCGAATCCTTGGCCGGCGAATTGAAGCACGGAAAGCTGTATCTCTGGTGGGACTGAGCCTCGGGATTTTTACGAAAGGTAGTTCATGAGACAGTCGGCAAGCGAAAGGGATCCGTATACACTTACTCGCCGCGGATTTCTCGGCGCAACCGCCGCGATAGCGGTTGGTTTGACCGCGCGCGGCGAAGACCCGGAAGAGACGGCCGCGATGGCGGCAGGTCCCTTCTTCGACATTCACACCCACCTCGGTCAGAAATGGGGGAATCGTCCGCCCCTCGATCCCGAAGGATTGCTCCGTTGGATGGACAGCCGGAACGTGGCGCAGGCCGCCGTGCTGCCGTTAATTTCGCCTGAGTCGTGGGATCACGTGTTGACGCCCGACTATGTGTTGTCCCAAACGGAACCCTATCGCGACCGGTTGATTCCCTTTTGTTCCATCGACCCGCGCACGCTCAACCTGAACGGATACCAGCCCAAACTCGATCTCCTGCTTCGGTACAAGGAAGCAGGCGCCAAGGGATTCGGCGAGCACAAATGCGGAATCGCCATGGACGACCCCCGCAATCTGGAGATCTATGCGGCCTGCGCGGAAGCCAAGCTCCCCGTGCTGTTCCATATGGACAACCAACGCAACATGGACCAGCCCGGCCTGCCCGGACTCACGAAGGTTTTGGAGCAAGTTCCCGAAGGCGTCTTCATCGGTCACGCCAACGGGTGGTGGGCCGCCATTTCCGGCGACTGCACGCAAGAGGATATGGGCAGCTACCCGAACCGGCCCGTCACGCCGGGCGGCGCCATGGACGCGCTCATGGATCGGTTCCCGAACATCTACGCGGATCTGTCCGCGGGCAGCGGCGCGAACGCGATCATGCGCGACATGACGTTCGGGAGAGAGTTCGTAATACGGCGCGCGGACCGGCTCCTGTTCGGGACCGACTATCTCGCGCCGGGGCAGAAGGTCGTGCAGTTCAGTCTGTACGGCGAGATGGAATTGCCCGAGGATGTGAAGGTCAAGGTGTTCCGTGACAACGCCCGCGCGTTGCTGGGACTGCAATAACGAGGAAGTATCATGCGCAAACGTGGATTTACGTTGATTGAACTGTTGGTTGTTATCGCCATTATCGGCATACTTGCGGCCATTCTGCTGCCCGCCCTGGCGCGGGCACGCGAAGCGGCGCGGCGCGCGTCGTGTCAGAACAACCTCAAGCAGATGGGCGTCGTTTTCAAGATGTACGGCAACGAAAGCATCGGCGAGATCCTGCCGCGCGTTCACGGCGATCAGGCATTCGGCGCGGCGGCCAATGCGACCGGCTGCAATCCGGATTCATTCCATGATGATACCGCGTTTGGTCCCCATATACCGGCGGTCTATCCTGAGTACCTCACCGATCTGAACGTGCTGCTTTGTCCGTCCGACGGCGATCTCGGCTCGGACAATCCCCTCCTCATCGTGGCCGATGACGGCAGTGGCACCTGCGAATACGTACACGATGTCACCTATGCGGACCAGAGCTACAACTATCTCGGCTACGTGCTCGATCGCGTCGACGAATCCGATCCGGCGGTAAGCGTGCCTTTTCCGGGTCCGGCACAGATGGTCGGGTTGTCGCTCATGTTCGGCAGCGTTCTTTTCAATATGGATCCCGCCGATGACGAGGTGACAGACGAGCCGGTTGATTTGGCGGCGTACGGTTTCGGCGGCTTGGGCTATGGCAACGGCGCGGGCGATATCATTAATCGGTTGAAAGAAGGTATCGAGCGTTTCATGGTCACGGACATCAACAACCCGGCAGGGTCTGCGGTGGCCCAAAGCGAGATGCCCATCATGTGGGACAAAATCAGCACGAATCCCAGCGGCGGGATCGGGTACAATCACATTCCCGGGGGATGCAACACGCTGTACTTCGACGGGCATGTGGCGTTCGTGAAGTTCGGCGAACGGTTCCCCGCAACGCGTTCGCACGCGACCTTGAACTCACTGTTCGAGTAGTCGCAGCATCGAAGGAGGCCGGTATGAAGTACCATGGTCACCGCGTAACCCGCAGGTCGATGCTCCGCCAACTGACCGCGGCGGCCGGAGCGGTTGCGTTTTTTCCCCACGTCATCAGCGCGCAGGACGCTGCGCCGCGATTCCGCATTGGCGCTTGTGACTGGTCTCTGGGGAAGCAGAGTGACGTCGCCGCGTTTGCCGTTGCCAAGGAGCTGGGTCTCGACGGCGTGCAGGTCAGCCTCGGCACCGAAGCGAACGACATGCATTTGCGACGTCCCGAGATTCAGCAACAGTTTCTCGACGCGGCATCGCAAGAGGGGGTCGCCATCGCGTCCCTGGCTATCGGCGAACTGAACCGCATTCCATACAAGAGCGATCCCCGCGCCGAGGTGTGGGTCAGCGACAGTATCGACGTCTGCACCGCGCTGGGAGTCAACGTCGTGTTGCTGGCTTTCTTCAGCGAAGGCGATCTCCGCGACGATCCGCAAGGCGTCGATACCGTGGTCGAACGCCTGAAAAGGGTCGCCCCCAAGGCCGAAGATGTGGGCGTCTACCTCGCAATCGAATCCTGGTTGAGCGGTCCCCAACACCTCGAGATCATCGAACGCGTCGGATCGCCGAACGTCAAGGTCTACTACGACGTGGGCAACAGCCACCTTCGCGGCTACGACATCTATCAGGAAATTCGCGATCTCGGAACGGAACATATCTGCGAGTTTCACGCGAAGGATTACGAGCACATCTTCGGGCAGGGCAAAGTTGATTTCGTCGAAGTGCGGAAAGCCATGGACGACATCGGCTACAGCGGCTGGATCCAGATCGAAGGCGCCCAACCCCTCGGCCTCATGGAAAGCTACACCGCCGACGAGAAATACCTGCGGCAAGTGTTCTCCTAGTCGGAGCTTCCTCGCATCGTCAACTCCTCGAACGGGGATTTCCAGAAGCGGAGTCCATATTCAGCCCCCGGTTCTTGCCCAAGTCCGGAACCATGTTATTATACGGTTGCGCTCCGCGCCTCTGGGGACGCCATTTCAGGCCGCGCGGCGTGCTGTTAGGTAGCCGGAAACGGACTGGCGGTCCGTAAAGGGGGAATCATGCCAACCAACCGTCCAACTCGCCGCAGATTCTTGACCACCGCAACCGCCGGCGCGGTAACCCTCGGCGCCTTGGAACTAGCGCCACCTTCCACGGCACAACCGCCGGAGCCCGAGTCCGGAGCCCAGCGCCTGCCTCTTGAAAAGCTCAAGGAATGGGAATCCTGGAAGTACGGCATGTTCATCCACTACGGCATGAGCACCTACGTGGAAAACGAGCTGCCGGACGGCAAGGCCCCGGCCTCCACCTACGCACCCACGGCATTGGATGT
>JAHDWY010000275.1 GCA_023384315.1 Candidatus Hydrogenedentota bacterium
GCCGGCGACGCCCGTCCCGGCGCCGTGAATTACCTGGTCGGCGCCGAAGCCAACGACTCCGACACCGTCATTCCTTCGGGCGAACACGTGTTGCGCATCCGCGCGCGCGACGGCGACGGTTGGTTGGAGCAGACCTTCACCATCACGGGGGCATGATTGAAGTGAGCGACACCACGAGCCTGGACTTGTTTCGTCTGGATGGCAAACTCGCGCTGGTCACGGGCGGTTCCGGATTCTACGGCACACCCATATCGAGGGCATTGGCGCAGGCGGGAGCGAAAGTCATCATCGCCTCGCGCAACCGTGACAACTGCGAAGCGCGCGCGGCGGTGTTTCGCGAGGAAGGCCTCGATTG
Source organism: Candidatus Hydrogenedentota bacterium (assembly GCA_023384315.1). Taxonomy (GTDB): domain Bacteria; phylum Hydrogenedentota; class Hydrogenedentia; order Hydrogenedentales; family SLHB01; genus JAHDWY01. The sequence goes on from JAHDWY010000275.1 coordinate 356, forward strand.
CATCGCCGAACAATTCGACATGGGCGATCCCGCGTCCATCACTGGACTGCGGGACCGCATCGAGTCCGAACACGGGGTGCTCGACATCCTCGTAAACAATGCGTTGCAACGATCCCCGACGCACTACGACGAGGCCACGCCCGAACAGTGGGCCGCCGCGCTGCAGGCCAACATTACTGGAATTCACCTGTGCACCTGCGCGTTCTCCGCTGGCATGCGTAAGCGCGGCAGCGGCAATATCATCAATATTGCATCCATCTACGGCGTGGTCGCCCCAAACTTTCAGATCTACGAAGGCCTCGATTTCGCGTCCCCGCCGGATTATCCTTTTCACAAGGGGGGTCTCATTGCCTATACTCGCTACTGCGCGAGCCTGTTCGGACCAGACGGCGTGCGGGTGAACTGCCTCAGCCCCGGCGGCTACTACTCGGGACAGGCGGAAGTCTTTGTCAATCGGTATAATGCGCGGGTCCCGCTGGGCCGCATGGCCGACGACGACGATATTGCGGGGCCAGTGGTGTTTCTCGCGTCGGAGGCATCGCGCTATATCACGGGGGCGAACATTCTGGTCGATGGCGGCCTGACGATTCGATAATCCCGATTCAGCAGAAGGAAAGCGGAAGTGAACATTACAGGAATTCTCCCGGCCATTGTGACGCCGTTCGGGCCGGACGGCGATGTGAACACGGACGCGCTGCGCAGTCTCGCGGCCTACCAGATCGAGAAGGGATGCAACGGCTTCTTCGTATGCGGCAGCGCAGGGGAAGGCGTGCTCATGAACATGGACGAGCGCAGCCGCGTGGTGGAAGCGATGGTCAGCGAAGCGTCCGGCCAGGTGCCCATCATCGTGCACGTGGGCGCGGTGTCCACCGGCGAGGCCGTCGAACTGGCCAAGCACGCGCGCAAATCCGGCGCCAGCGCGGTATCCAGCATCCCTCCCCTGTACTACAAGCTTTCGTGGGACGCGATCATCGGCCACATCCGAGCCATCGCCGAAGCAGCGGAGTTGCCGACGTATTACTACCACATCCCCTACATCACGAACGTGGTGCCGACGGCGGCCGAACTGGCGCAGATGATCGACAGCATCGAGAATCTCGACGGCATCAAATTCTCGTCGACGGATCTGTACCTGCTGTGGGAGACGCTCGAGATCGCGCCGCGCAAGCCGAATGTGTTGTTCGGTTCCGATCAACAGTTGCTCGCCGGTCTTGCCATGGGCGCCGACGGCGGCATCGGCTCCACCTACAACTACATGACCGGGTGGTTCGCGGAATTGTATTCGGCCTTCCGGCGCAACGACTACGCGGGCGCCAAGAAGGTGCAGGACATGATCAACCGCGCCATTCAACTCTACTTCAAGTTCGGCGGCAACCGCGGCACGGAGAAGATGATGACCTCGCTGCTGGGCTTCGAAATCGGCCCGCCGCGCCAGCCCAATTCGCCGTTCCCCGCCGAGCGGGTGGACGCCCTGCGCAAGGAAATGGAGGAACTCGGTCTCATTCCCGGATGACATCGCAAAGGAAGGACGTTGCTGACATGACAAATCGCCGGCCCGCATTGGCGGCATGGATCGCAACAGTGGCATTGAGTTGGTGCGCGCTTGCCCAGGAGGCGCCGATTCGCGACCGGCTCGATTGGTCGGAACTCCCAGCGCTTCCGCAAGTCATGTCGGGACATTTCGCCGGCGTGGCCGACGGTTCGCTCGTCGTGGCCGGTGGCTCGTATTTTGAAGTGTCTCCATGGCTGGGCGGCGAGAAGATTTGGCTCGACGGCGTGTATGCGCTCGGCGATCCCGCAGGGACTTGGACCGAAGCGGCACCATTACCGCACGCGCTCGCGTACGGCGGCATGGGCAGCGTGTCAAAAGGTATGGTCCTTGCCGGTGGTAGCGACGGACAGCAGCATTATGCGGCCACCTATCTCCTCACGCGTTCCGGCGATCAACTCGCCATCAGTGAATTGCCAAACCTGCCGGAGGCCTGCGCTTTCTCTGGGTCTGCCGTGTTGGGCAACACGATCTACGTCGCGGGCGGCCAGCGTGCGCCGGATTCGGTGGAGGCCATGCACACGTTCTGGGCGCTCGACACCTCCGTGGATGATGCCGTGTGGCAAGCGCTGGAGCCGTGGCCCGGTCCGGCGCGTATTTTGCCGGTCGTGTTCGCGCAGGAGGGATCGGTGTTCGTCGTCAGCGGCGCCGATCTAGCGCCGGGCCCGGACGGCACCGCAAAACGCACCTACTTAACCGATGGCTATCGATACACGCCGGGGCAAGGATGGAAAGCGATCGCGCCTTCTCCCCAGCCCGTGGTCGCCGCGGCTTCAGCTCCTATCGGACCTTCGTCAGTGATGGTGTTCAGCGGCGACGACGGCAGCCTGGTCGATCGCAATGCCGAACTCGGTGACAATCATCCGGGATTTCCATCCTCGGTCTGGTCCTACAACACGATTACAAACACGTGGACCCAGGCGTCGGAGATGCCCGAAGCAGTCGTTACGACCGGCGCCGTTCAATGGAACGATCGCATCGTGATTCCGGGAGGCGAGGATCGCCCCGGTCATCGTGTGGCCGCCGTCCAAGCCGCCTCCGCGGACCACACCGCGCGCAAAGGACTGGTCGCGCCGGACTATATCGTCATGGGATTGTACTTTGCCTTTCTTGTGGCGATAGGTTTCTACTTTTCCAAACGTGAGAAGAGCAGCGCGGACTTCTTTCTCGGAGGCAAGCGCGTGCCGTGGTGGGCGGCGGGCATCAGCATCTTCGGCACTTTGCTCAGCGCCATCACGTTCCTGGCCGTGCCCGCGACGTCGTTCCGGACGGATTGGGTGTACTTCGTGGGGAACGCCTCGATTATCATCGTGGCGCCGATCGTCGTGTATGCCTACCTCCCCTTCTTCCGGCGATTGGACATTACGAGCGCGTACGAATACCTGGAGAAACGGTTCAACCGCGCGGTGCGGCTTTTTGGCAGCGCGGCATTTCTGCTCTTCCAGTTGGGTCGTGTGGGCGTGGTCCTGTATCTGCCGGCGCTTGCGTTGTCCACGTCTACCGGACTCGACATCCGCCTTTCCATCATCGTCATGGGGGTTTTGTGCACACTGTACACGGTGCTCGGCGGCATCGAGGCCGTCATCTGGACCGACGTGCTGCAGGTCTTCGTGCTGCTAGGCGGCGCGTTGCTTTGTCTCGTCATTATCGTGATTGACGTGGATGGCGGACTCGCCGCCGTGGTCAGCACCGGCATGGCGGACGACAAGTTCCGGCTGGCGAACTGGACTTGGGAGTACACGGCCGCGGCGTTCTGGGTCGTGGCGATTGGACGTACCTTGGAGAACATGATTCCCTACACGACGGACCAGACCGTCGTGCAGCGCTACCTCACGACGCCCACGGAGAAGGACGCGGCACGCTCCATCTGGCTGGGTTCGTTCATTTCCATTCCCAGCGCTATTCTCTTCTTCGGCGTGGGCACCGCACTTTACGCCTTCTACAAAGGGCATCCGCAAGAACTCGACCCATCCCTTGCGACGGATGCGATATTTCCCCTGTTCATCATTGAACAGCTTCCCGCCGGCATCAGCGGATTGATCATCGCCGCCGTGTTTGCCGCGGCCATGTCGTCGCTGGACTCGAGTCTCAACAGCGTGGCGGCCGTTGTGGTGACCGACTTCTACAAGCCGCTCGTCCGCGGCGCGAATGAACGGATCGCCTTCATCCTGGCACGGTGGATCACGGTCCTCATCGGCGCGCTCGGCACCGGAACGGCGCTGCTCATGACCTTCATGGAGGACATCGGCTCCGTGTGGGAGCACTACATGAAGTTGATCGGCCTGTTCGGCGGCGGGTTGGCGGGACTATTCGCCTTAGGCATTTTCACACGCCGGGCGACGGGAGCCGGGGCGCTCATGGGCGCGGCCGCCGGCGCGGTCGTGCTGTACTTCGTCCAGTCGCAGAGCAACCTCAGTTTCCTGCTCTATTCGACTGTCGGCATCGTCACCAGCTTCGTCGTGGGATATCTCGCAAGCTTCCTGTTCGGCAGGAACAACGATCTCGCCGGGCTCACCTGGACCACACGAACGCGCTGACCGCCGTCGCTCGCGTTCAGCCCGGGGGCCAGGCCAGATCGCGGCCGCCGAGGACGTGCAGATGAACGTGAAACACGCTCTGCCCCGCCTGGGGTCCGCAGTTCACGACGAGCCGGTAATCCGTGAGCCCGTCCAGTTTCGCCACCGCATTCCCAACCAGCATCAACCCGCCCAACACCTCCGCGTCGCCGCCGGACGCGTCGCTCACGCGGGCGATGTGGCGTCGCGGAATGACCAGCACATGCGTCGGCGCGCCGGGATTGATATCGCGAAACGCGTAGTAGTTCTCATCCGAGTAGACTTCCGTGGACGGGATCTCCCCCTTGAGTATCTTGCAGAACAGGCAATCCTCGGCCATGTGAATAGACCTCCCAATTTGTCCTCGTCTTTAAATAGAGCGTAGAAGAAAAGGTTTGGTCGCCGCAAATCGCTTCACGGTTTCATCGCGGCGGAACCAAGGAGTACACTTGCCGAACTATGGAATCAGGGATCGCGACCGGTACGCGCGTTTGGGTCGTTGACAAGTAGACCCCCTCCCTAGCCCTCCCCGTGGACGGGGAGGGAACCGGAGGCCTTCTTTCAGATCCCGGTGTGGATACGATCGATGCCCTCAATCTACGTCCCGTGGAAGACCTGCGGGGCGGCGACGAGGTCTACTCCGTCGATGAATCGACCACGGCTGTTGTGAGCGTTACCGCGGCAAAGCAAGATGGATTGATCATCACGATCGAGCCGTGCGGTGATCTGCCCGCGATTTCGGTATCCGCCACTGTGCTCATTCTGGGCCGGAGGCGGCCGAGCTCGCTCGGCGGCAATCGCGATTGGACCGGAACCCCGGCCGGAAACCAACCCCACCGAAAACACCTCCGCCGGGAAATGTCGCCGCCGGAACGGGCACTGTGGCAACGCCTCAAAGGTCAGGCGCTCGGATATAAGTTCCGCCGACAACACCCGGTCGGCCCGTACATCGCAGATTTCTATTGCCGGGAAGCGAATCTGGTCGTGGAAATTGATGGCTACTCCCATTCTGGAGACGATTCCTACAAACACGACCGACGAAGGGATGCGTTTATGCGGTCCCTAGGGTTGCGGGTGCTACGGATCAGTGCCAATGATGTCGGCAAGGAATTGGATCAAGTGCTTTCCGCGATCGAAGGTGAATGCCAACGCCCATTCGTATCGTTGGACGAAGCCCAATGGATTCAAGCGGATCAACTTTGTCCGGGTGATATCCTATACGTTCCCGACCCCCACCGGCCGACAAGCCAGATCCTTTACACCAAGAAAGTACCAATAGCAACGCCAAAGGGAATTCTTGTTCCCTCCCCGTCCGCGGGGAGGGCTAGGGAGGGGGTCTTCAAGTCCATCCGAATCGACTCCATTGGTTCTCAACGTGGCGTCATCACCATGCATAGCTTGGTACTGGAAAGAGACGTGGCCTGTGCGACCGAATCAGCATTCGTCCGATTCCCACCCGCCGTTTGACTGGGTTTCCGGCGCTGTTTAGACTGGGAAGTTGAATCCATGCAGTGACCTCTCGCGGCGTCTGTTTCTTGGGTGCAAACCAAGCCGCCGCGAGACGAAAAGGAGGACTTACCATGGCCAAGGTATTGGTTCCGCTGGCGCAGGGCTGTGAAGAACTGGAAGCCGTTACCATCATCGACCTGCTGCGGCGCGCGGACATTACGGTCGTCACGGCGGGTCTCACGGACGAGCCGGTGAAGGCGAGCCGCAATGTCACCATCATCCCCGACAAGAATCTGGACGAGGCTTTGAAGGAAGACTACGACATGGTGGTGCTACCCGGAGGCCTTCCGGGCGCGGACAACCTGAACAACGACGAACGCATCCATGGCGTCTTGAAGAAGATGGTCGACAGCGGCAAGTTCGCGGGCGCGATTTGTGCGGCGCCGATTGTGTTGGCGAAGGCCGGCGTACTGAGCGGGAAAAAAGCCACGAGTTACCCCGGGTTCCTGGACAAGATGAATTTGCCCGACGTGACGTACACCGGCGGCGCCGTGGAACGGGACGGCAAGATCATCACCTCCCGCGGACCCGGCACGGCGATGGATTTC
>JAHDWY010000276.1 GCA_023384315.1 Candidatus Hydrogenedentota bacterium
GAGCATCAGGCGCGCGTCGAACTCATCGCCGAGTACAACCAATCACAGGGGGTTGAGGATGGGGTGTACGTGCGCGCCCTGCCCATCGGCTACAACGTCTTGATGGAGAAGATGCTCACGTCCATCGCCGCGGGTAGCCCCCCCGACATTTGCAGCATGGATACGGCCATCCTCGCTCAACTCGCTGCCCAGGGCTGTTTCAGTCCGCTGGGTGATTTTATCGCAACCGAACCGGAATTGCGGGAGGACCGCTTTCTCCCGCACGCGTGGCGCATGGTTCATTTTCGGGGATTCGACGCGGCGAGTGAACGTTGGGTGGAAGACACGTGGGGGATTCCTACGTCGACAGATACCTACTGCCTGCTATGGAACAAGGACGCGTTCCGCGAGGCGGGTCTGGACCCGGAGCGTCCTCCACAGACGCTGGACGAGTTGGAAGAGTACGCAGCCAACCTGACGGTGCACGGCGATACGGGAATCGAACAGTTTGGCTTTGTACCCTGGTTCCCGTGGGATCTCACGCACATGTGGGGAGGGCTGTTTGGGGGAGAATGGTATGACCCGGAGACCGGGGCCGCGACGTGCGCGGACAACCCCGGGATTATTGCCTCGCTCGCATGGCAGCGCCGTTTCGCTATCGATCCCAACGCGTCCGAGCAGTCCCCCATCGCCATCGATCCCGCGCGCACCCAGTCCTTTGAGCGAATGGGCGCGTACCAGAGCGCTAACAACCCCTTCTATACCGGCAAAGTCGCCATGATTGTCGAGGGGGAATGGCAAGTGACCTTTACGGCGAAGTACGCGCCCGATCTCGATTGGGGCGTCGCGCCTATACCCCAGCCAGAGGGCGTGGAACCCTTGATGTACGGTCCCACGTCGGTCGCGGACGCAATCCCCGCCGGGGCGCGCCATCGGGAAGCTGCATTGAAATTCTTGCGCTGGTTCTATCGGACACGGCCCGATGGCAGCCCGTCGCCCGCGAGCGATTACAGTCTGGCGATTCACAACATCCCGCCGCGGCGTGCCGAGGCCATGCACGAACGGTTTACGGGCAACCCAAAGTTCAATGTGTTTGTGGAGGGTCTCATCGAGCGGAAGGTCGTGCAGTATCCGGTTAACCCGGTGACACAGTTCTTTCTCGACCAGATGTCCAGCAATCGCGAATACGTCATCCGGTACGAAAAGACGCCAGAACAGGCGGCGCGCGATATCCAGGACGTGGCCAACGCCGCTCTGAAAGATGATCCCTACATTGAGCCGGAGGTGGCCGAATGACGCGCGTGGAACGACGCAATACGCGGAACGCCCTGCTTTTTGCGTCGCCCTTCGTGTTAGGTTTTTTTGTCATCTACGCATATCCCCTCGTGATGACGTTCGTGTACAGTCTGCAACGCTACAACGTGATCCGGCCGCCCGTGTGGATCGGCGCGGACAACTACCATCGGCTCTTGTTCGAAGACCCGCGCTTCTGGAAGTCGCTGTACAACACGCTCTACTTCACCGCATTCTCCGTGCCGCTCGGGCTCGCGCTGGCGCTCGGACTGGCCATGCTGCTGAGTTTGAAAGTCCGCGGCCAGGCAATCTACCGGACCATCTTCTTTCTTCCCACCATCGTGCCCATTGTGGCTTCCTCGGTATTGTGGTTGTGGGTGCTGAACGCCCAGAACGGTTTGTTGAATACCACGATCGAAGCGATCTTCGGCGTTCAGGGTCCGGGTTGGTTGGCGGACGAACACTGGTCAAAGCCCGCGTTGATTCTGATGAGCTTCTGGAGCGTGGGCGGTCCTATGGTGATCTTTCTGGCAGGTCTGGCGGACGTGCCGCAGTCTCTCTACGAAGTGGCGGACATCGACGGCGCCGGGCCCTTCCGGAAATTCCGCAACGTGACGCTACCCATGATCACACCAGTGATCTTGTTCAACCTCGTGATCGGGCTGATCAATTCCTTTCAATACTTCACCCAGGTCTATGTGATGACGAACGGCAAGGGCGAACCCGTCGACTCGACCATGTTCTACGCCTTGTACCTGTACCGGAATTCCTTTTACTACCTCGATATGGGCTATGGCTCGGCCATGGCGCTCATCATGTTTCTGGTTATTCTGGCCGCCACGGTTGGCGTCATGATCTCTTCAAAACGCTGGGTGCACTACCATGGCGACTAGACCCGTCTATCGACTTTTCGCCCACGCCATGCTCATCGCGGCTTCGTTATTGTTTCTCGCGCCCTTCGCGTGGATGGTCTCGACTTCGCTCAAACACGAGTCGCGCATCTTCTCCAAACCGGGCGAACCACCCCAGTGGATTCCGAGAACCGACCGCATCGATGCGAACGGAAACCAGTTGGTCACGTACCAGGATCAGACCGCCGTGAATCTGGGCCGGAACGAGGACGGTCGTTACATCCTGGACCTCGATGGGTCGCAGGTATCGGCATCTGGGGAAGAGTTCGTGGTGCAACAGGAGATCGAATTGCACTGGGAGAATTACGCCGAGGCCTTTCGCATCATCGACTTCCCGAGAAACCTCCGCAACACGCTCTTCGTCTGCTTCACGGTAGTCATCGGCACGGTGCTGTCGTGTTCGCTCGTTGCCTACAGCTTTTCACGCATCGAATGGCCGGGAAGGGATCTGTGTTTCATCCTGGTGTTGGCGACCATGATGCTCCCCTATCAGGTGATGCTCATTCCGTTGTTCGTGCTGTACAAGAATCTCGGCTGGACGGGGACCTTTAAGCCATTGATCGTCCCTGCTTTTCTCGGAACACCGTTCTACATCTTTCTCCTGCGCCAGTTCTTCATGGGGATTCCGCAGGACCTCAGCGCCGCCGCGCGGATCGACGGGTGCAGCGAATTCGGCATCTACGCGCGCATCATCATGCCCTTGTCGAAACCCGCGCTGGCCACCACCGCTCTGTTCATGTTCCTTTTTCAGTGGGGGGATTTCCTCAATCCCCTTGTTTTCCTTCAGGACGACCGGCAATATACCCTCGCCCTTGCGTTGCAGCAGTTCCAAAGTCAGCACGAAAGCCTTTGGGGTCCCCTGATGGCCATGTCGACAGTCATCACGGTTCCGGTGATCCTGTTGTTCTTCCTGACCCAGCGCACGTTCATCCAGGGAATCACCCTGACCGGCCTCAAGGGGTAGTCCGCCGGGATTTCGATACGCGCGCCGGCCACGTAATCCAACGATTGGAGTGCACATGTCTGAAATAGAATTCATCCGCGCCACCCTGGACGAACTGGCGGTGTTCGTGCGGCAAAAATACGCCATGCGGGAGTCCCTCTCCATGTCGGCCAAGGTAGATCCCAATGACCTCGTCACCGAGGTCGACCTGGCGGTGCAGGAGCGAATCCAGGAGCGCATCGAGAAGGCTTTTCCCAGGGACGCCATCGTGGGCGAAGAGAACGGCATGACCGGGTTTCCCGAAGGCGAAGACACGCGTGCCTGGGTCATCGATCCCATTGACGGCACCCAGAACTTCGTGCGGGGTCTGTTTCCCGCATATGGCATCTCTCTTGCCTTCGCTATCGGCGGACTCCCCGTAGCTGGCGGCGTCGCGGTACCCGGCAACGGGCAACTCTTTCACGCGGAGAAAGGCAACGGAGCCTTCCGGAACGGCGAGCGCATCCGCGTGTCCGGTGTGGACCAGATTTCACACGTGCGCGCCGAAGTGGATTTCGCGGGGATGGTGGATCGCGTCGCGACTCTGCGCGCGTTCGGCCCATTCGTGGAAGAAGTCGGGCAGGTGCGCTGCCATTGCGCCGCCGTTATCGGGCTGTGTTCCATCGCCACGGGCGACATGGATGCTTACGTTCACGTCACGCTCAATCCCTGGGACTACGCGGCGGGCATGATCATCGTTCAGGAAGCAGGCGGCATGGTCACCCGCCTCGACGGCGCGGCAATCAATTTGTTTGATGGTGGGCAGGGTGTGCTGGGAAGCAATGGCAAGATTCACAACGAGCTTAGCGCCCTTGCCTTGAAAGGGACGTATTGAGATGGCGAAGAAGGCAATTCAGTTCGGTGCGGGCAACATTGGCCGGGGTTTTCTGGGACAGTTGTTCTACGAAACGGATTATCACACGACGTTCGTTGACGTGATGGACGATCTGATCGTGCAACTGAACGAACGCGGTTCCTATCCCCTTCGCATTGTCGATGAGAATACGTACACGCTGACCATCGAAAACGTCAGCGCCATCCACGCCCGGGACGTCGACGCTGTCGCGCAAGCCGTGGCGGACGCCGACTTCGGAGCGACCGCGGTCGGCGTGCCCGTGCTGGGCAAGATCGCGCCGTTGCTGGCCGCGGGTATCGAACGGCGCTTTTCCCGGACGGACGCAGCTCCCCTCAACATCATCGTCTGCGAGAACATGATCGACGCCGGCCCCTACCTGCGCGAACAGGTCCGAGAACACCTCTCCCCCGCGTTCCACGCGGCGCTGGACGAGAAGGTCGGTTTCGTCGAAGCCAGCATCGGTCGCATGGTTCCCGTCATGACCGATGTGGTGCGGTCCGAGGATCCGCTGCTCATTTGCGTCGAGGAGTATTGCGAACTACCCGTGGACGGCGCGGGCTTCAAAGGTCCGATCCCCCCATTGAAGAACATGGAGCCCCGGGAGAATTTCGGAGCCTACGTGGAACGCAAGTTGTTCATCCACAACGCCGGGCACGCGACGACCGCCTATCTGGGCTATCTCCGGGGACACGAGTTCACGTGGCAGGCCGTCGAAGACTCCGTGGTCCGCGACAAGGTTTTAGAGGCCCTCGAAGAATCCAAGGCCGGGCTCGTAGCGAAGCATGGCATGGACGAGGCGGCCTTGCAGGCGCACATCGAGGATCTGCTCCACCGTTTCGCCAACAAGGCTTTGGGCGACCAGGTTGCCCGGGTCGCAAAAGACCCCATCCGCAAACTTGGGCCACGGGACCGGCTCATCGGGGCGGCATCCATGTGTTTGGAGCAGGGCATTGAACCGAAGGGCCTGGCGTTTGCAGCGGCCGCCGCAATCCGGTACGATCACCCGGATGACCGGGCAGCCCAATCCGTCCAAACGGTTTACAACGACCGGGGACTTGCGGGGGTACTTGCGGAGATTTGCCAGATTGAGCCCGGATCGCGTCTGGCCACCCTCATTCAAACCGTAATGCAGCGCCTTCACGAAGAAGGCTGGATTCAGTAGGAACCGTTATGCATGAAGTAAAACTTCCCCAGATGGGGCAGTCTGTCGAAGAAGCGTCCATCGTCCAGTGGCTGAAGGCCGAAGGCGACAAGGTCGAACGGGGCGAACCCATCGTGTCCATCCAGACCGATAAGGCCGAGATCGAGTGTGAATCTCCGGCGGCGGGGGTCGTCCGGAAGATCCTGCTGGAACCGGATGTGACCGTGCCGGTCATGACGGTTATCGCCCTGGTCGGCGAGGCGGACGAACCGCTCCCGGACCTGGATCAGTACAAGGTCAGCGCCGGGCAGGCGGCGGAACCGGTTGCGGAAGCAGCGAAGGCTGCCCCAGAACCGGTCGCGCAGGTTGCCGCGCCGGCCACGACCACGACGGCATCCGCCGGGCTCGCCGATGCGCCCGTTTCGCCCCGCGCGCGGCGCCGGGCCGAAGCGCTCCACGTGAACCCGAACCTTGCCAAGGGTACCGGCGTAGGGGGCCGGGTCTTGGAAGCCGATGTCGAGGCGTACGCGGCCTCCGTGGACGGCATCGCGATTACGCCGACGGCAAAGCGTCTGGCGGAGATTAAAGGAATCGACATCGCCCGTGTGAAGGGCACTGGCCCCGGCGGAAAGATTACCAAGGAAGATATCGAAGGAGCAACGCCCACGCGCGCTGCGGGCGAGACGAAACGGGTACCCCTCACCCCCATGCGCCGCATCATCGCGCAGCGCATGTGCGAGAGCAAGTTCAGCGCGCCTCACTATTACGTCACCGTCGAAGTCGACATGGCGGGCGCGGCGAAGTTCCGCGCAGAGCATCCCACGAAGCTGTCGTACAACGACCTCGTGATGCGCGGCACGGCATTGGCGCTCCAGGAATGGCCAGCGGTGAACGCCCGCTGGCAGGGCGATGCCATTGAAGAAGTGGGCGACATCAACCTCGGATTCGCGGTTGCATTGCCGACTGGGTTGATCGTGCCGGTGGTCCGTCAGGTGCAGCGCTTGTCGTTGGACGAGTTGTCGCAGGCCTGCAAGGGATTGACCGAGAAGGCGCGGACCGGAAAGCTGTTGCCGGACGACTATTCGGGGAGCACCTTCACGATCTCCAATCTCGGCGGGTTTGGCGTGGACCAGTTCACGGCGATCATCAATCAGCCGGATAGCGCCATCCTTGCCGTGGGGCAGATCAAGGATCGTCCCGTGGTGATCGACGGCGGGATTCACGTGCGGCCCATCATGAAGTTGACCTTGTCCAGCGATCACCGGGTAATCGACGGCGCGTTGGCCGCGCAATTCATGGGAACGCTCAAAGGCATTCTCGAGAC
>JAHDWY010000277.1 GCA_023384315.1 Candidatus Hydrogenedentota bacterium
TGTTGGACAACGGAAACATCCTCAGTGCAACCGGCGATGCGCGGTTGACGCTCGACAACATTCAATTCGCAGCTGACCGCGTCTTCTACGACAAACGCACCGGACAAGTTGAAGCGACAGGAAATGTGGAAGTCGTGCAGGGAGAGTCCACGGCGTGGGCCGATACCGTGCAGTATACGGTGCCGCTGGACGCGGAATTGCAGAATCCCCCGCCCCTGATGCCACACGGCGAGGACGAGCAGGACTATGCCCGTCGCGTGCTATCACTCGGTAAGATGGACGCGACCAACATCGAGATTAACGAGCCGACTCGCGAATTCAAAGCCGATCACATTATCTACGACTTCGCCACGCAAACCGGTGAAGCCTGGGGTGTCGAGGGCCAAACCGGCCAGGTGCGCTTCGGTGGCGATAAGCTGACGATGCTCGGCGAGGGAGATGTCAGCGGGGAGAACCTCTGGCTGACCACCTGCGATTGCGATCACGAGTACTATCGTATTCGCATGAAGGAAGCCACAATTCGGAACGGCCAGGCCGTTACGGGTAAGAGCGCCCGCCTGGAACTGGGTGGCACCGGCACTCCTTTGTGGTGGCCGCGCTGGGGCTACCGTGGCGGCGCGGATACGCCGACGGTAGGCTTCGATTTCGACAGCGGAAAACGCGCGGAACTTGGGTACTACATCAACGTGGGGCAGCAGTTCGCGGTAACGCCGGAGCTGGAGCTTGGCATTCGCTTCTTCCCGACGACGAAGGAAGGCGTTGGCTTCGGTTTTGAAGGCCAATACGACTACATGGAAACGCCCGCGGAACCGCTCTTCCGCAGCAAAGGTGAATTCCGGAGCCTTATCACGACGGACAGCCGCGGGTACTACGAGTGGTACCACCGGCACGAACTCGAACCGAACACGGTCATGCTCGTGCAGTTGGAACAGTGGTCCGACCGCGAGTTCTACAAAGACTTCTTCTACGACCAGTACAAGGACCGGACGCAACCGCGCAATTTCGTGAACGTTGCCCACACAAAGCCCACGTATGTTGCGACCGCAACCGCACGCCGGACGACCAACGATTTCGTGAGCGAAACCGAACGCATGCCTGAGGTCACGTTCCATTTGCTGGAGCGGCAGTTGGTGGACCGGTTGTATTTCACCTTCGATACCATCGACGGGTACAACGAGCGCGAACCGGAAGGCGAGAATTCCTTGCGCAGCGTCAACGTGGCGCGCCTGAGTTACGACGTGGAGTTGGGCGAAGCGCTTAACCTTACTCCTTATCTCGAAGCGGACGCGTCGTGGTACGAGAAAACGCGGGAAGAGGGCGATTCGGACGGCCGCGTCTCGGCGGAACTCGGCGCCACCTTGCAGACCCGCTTCCAGCGGACCTACGACGGACGCTGGGGTTTCAGCGGATTCAAGCACATCGTCGTACCGTCTCTGACGTATTCGTACCGGCCGGAGCCGTCCATGGGCGTGGAAGACACGCCGCGCTTTGACGCCTACGACAATGTGTACGGCCGAAGCCGTCTGGAGAGCAAAATCGACAACATCGTGATGGGCCGCGACGCCGAATCGGGTGAAGCGTGGCAGGTCGCGCGATTGAGCTTGTATTACGGCGACGATTTCTCAAACGAGATCCGCGAATCGCGCGATTACGAGTTGGAACTCGACCTGCGACCCCGTCCCCTCTGGGGTATCCAGACCATCGCCGAACACCACAGTATCAGCGACGAAGGCGACATCGATCTGGACCGGCCCTTCTTCGTGCAGCGGACGCTCATCGAACTCTATGAGCGGGTTACCGACCGGCCCTTCGACCCTGATACGGCCGACAAGTACAACACGGCCTACGGCGACTACGACCGGCTGCTGGCATTCTTCTATTACGACGACCGCAATTACGGCGGCAACTGGAATGGCCGCATCGGTTTCGCCTACACAAAGACGCAGGACGAAGTCTTCAACCGGGAAATCCTCTACGGTGCCGGGTACAAGCTCGGGCCGAAGTGGTCCGTTGCTTTCGAGCACCGGTACGATTTCGAACGCGGCGAACTGTACCGGCAGCGGTACGAGGTCCGTCGCGTCCTGCAATGTCTGGAAGGCGCGATACAAGTCACGGAGCGCGGCTCGGGCTGGGACTTGGGGGTCGAGTTCAGCCTCACAGGAATACCGGGCACGCGACTGAAGTTCTAGTAAGAGGCGCGCTAACCAAGCGAGAGTTTTTCTTATGACTCAAGAGCTGAAGGCCACCATCGCGGCCTTGACGCCGGAGATTGTCCAGCTTCGCCAGGAACTTCACCAGCACCCCGAAATCCGCTTCCAGGAGAAGTGGACGTCCGACCGGGTGGCGCAGTTCCTCGATTCCGTTGCAGTATCCTACAAACGCGGCTACGCCAGGGGCACCGGGATCGTCGCCACGCTCGGCGACGGCTCCGGAAAGACGGTCCTGCTCCGCGCGGATATGGATGCCCTGGAAATCGAAGAGGCGACGGGACTCCCCTATGCCTCGAAGATCCCCAATCGCATGCACGCCTGCGGGCATGACGGCCATACCGCCTGCCTCTGCGGTGTCGTCAAGACGCTCGCACAACACAAAGACCGCGTCAAGGGCACCGTCAAGTTCGTGTTTCAACCCGCGGAAGAAGAAGCCGCAGGCGGACGCTACATCGTGGAAGAAGGCGTGCTGGAAGGGGTGGATGCGGTCTTTGCGCTGCACGGGTGGCCAACGTTGCCGGTGGGAAGTATCGGTGTCCGATCCGGGTGGACGCTGGCAGGCGCGGATACCTTTCGCATTACCATACGCGGGCGCGCCTGCCATGGGGCTGATCCCGCTGCGGGGGTCGATCCCATCCTGGTCGCCGCGCACATCACAACCGCGCTCCAATCGATTGTTAGCCGCGAACTGAACCCCTGGGACGCGGGAGTCGTTACCGTGGGGAAGATTCATGCCGGAACGGCGACGAACATCATTCCCGAAACCGCGATTCTGGAAGGGACCTTTCGCAGCTTTACGCCGGAGATTCACGACACGATCGAAGATGCAATCCGGCGAATCACGATCAACGTTGCCGCGTCATTTCGCGCCGAGGCCAATATCACATTCTCGGAGGATCGCTATCCGCCCCTGTACAATGACGAGGCGATAACGGATTTCGTGCGCAAGGAAGCAACGGCGCTGATGGGCCCGGACAACGTCATCGAAATGGAGTCGCCCTACATGGGCGCGGAAGACTTTGCGTTCTACCTTCAGAAGGTTCCGGGCACCTTCATGTGCCTGGGCGTAAACCCGAATCCGGGCCAGCCCTATCCCCCGCTCCACAATCCCAAATATGATTTCGGCGACGGGCCGGTGCCCACGGCAATCGCGCTCATGTCCACACTGGCCCTTCGGTATCTCGAAGAATACAGTTGATCCAATTCGGCGACGCCCGGTCAAGTCGCACCCGACAACACAATAGAATCCATGGATACGCTTGCGAAAACTCTGATTGCTCTCGGAATCGTACTGATCGCCGCAGGGCTCTTCTTGTACCTCGGCGGAAAGGTTGGGTTCCTGGGTCTCGGAAGACTTCCCGGCGACATCCGCGTCGAGCGGGACAACTTCAGCTTTTACTTCCCGATTACCACATCGATTCTGATCAGCGTCGTGATTTCCGCCGTTCTCTATCTGCTGTCACGCTTCCGCTAATTCTCGTCGGCCACGTGGTCCATCCGGCGATCGTGGCGAATGCCTTGCGTCTTTAGCAATTCCTCCGCTTCCGCGAGCTTCTTTGGAGGAACATCGTCCGTACGATGCGCCATGTACTTCGCCGGCGATCCGGCCCATACTTCGTAGGGTCCAATGTCTTTCGTAACGACGCTGCCGACGCCAACGACAGCCCCTTCGCCTATGGTCACGCCATAGGAAATGTACGCGCGGCTGCCGATCCAGCAGTTGGGTCCGATGATCGTGGGTTTGATGATGTGCGGGGTGAACCGCCAGTGCTCTTTCGTCCCGTAGATCATGTGGGTCCCATCGCGAATGATGACACCCTCGGCGAGTCCCGTGTTCTCGCCAATCTCCACGACGGACGAGCTTTCGATGATCACGTACCAGCTCACCATGCTGCGGTCTTTGAAAATGATCTTGCCGTCTTTACGCGTCCGGAAAATGCAGTGATCGCGAATGTGGACGTTGTCCCCCACTTCCACGTGACCCTCAACTTCGATATCAGTCCCGTAAAACCGGCAGCGTTTACCGACCTTCGTAAACTTCCGCGAGTTCTGCCAGTTCACGTATTTCTTCACGAGCTTATGCATGGCTCGATTCCTCCCGTAACCTCCGCACCAGTGGTGCAGGGGATTATACAGTAGAACGCCCGCCAAGATCGTGCTACCGTGTACGTCCGGGCTGCAAGGCCGTGGCGCAGCCCTGTCAGCGGATCGAGGGAGACCTGCATGAGCATTGATTCGGGCTTGGTGGCGTATTGGCCGCTCCGCGAGGACGCGCGCGACGAAGAGGGCACGCACCACGGCGATGCGCGAGGCCTCCGGTTTCAATACGGGGCCGCGCACTTCGACGGACGCGCGTCACACATTGAGGTACCGCAGAACGATCGCTTCGGTCCCGGGACCGGCGACTTCTCCATTGCGGTGCAGATCAATACGGCCGCGATCCTCGATCACGTGCTCGGCGACATCGTTTCGACCTATGACCCCGGTCCGCGCCGGGGAATCAACCTGTGCCTCATGAACTACGCGGGCGTCACGTCGGCGCAATCCAACTATCGCAACCTGTTCTTTGGTATCGACAATGGCCGGATTGATGAAAGTTGGACTGATTGCGGACGGCCGGGTACCAATCTCATGGTTTGGGCGCTCTGCGTTCACGAAGGCAATCTCTTCGCAGGCACCTTTGAAACCGGCAGCGACGAGGCGGGGCATGTCTATCGATACCGCGGCGGAACGGATTGGGAAGACTGCGGCGCGCCCGCACCGTGCAACGCAGTTACGTCTCTCGCCGAATTCGATGGAAAGCTCTACGCCGCCGCGTCCCATTACCGGTCCAGTGGATCGTCCATCTCGGAGTCCGAGAACGAAACGCCTGGAGGCGCGGTCTACCGGTACGAAGGCGGGACCGACTGGACCCACTGCGGAACGCTGGACAATCCCGAAGCCATCTTCGGTCTTGTGAACTATCGCGGCGCGCTGTACGCGTCGTCCATGTACGCGCCGCCGGGCGTGTTCCGGTACGACGGCGGCACAACTTGGAAATACTGCGGCCACTCCGGCGGTCGCATCGCCGCGATGACGGCGCATCGCGGGAGCCTCTACGGGTCGGGCTATGACGCGGAGTTTCCTGGCGTCTACCGCTACGCGGGCGGCGAGGAATGGGAGAACTGCGGCGCGCCACCCGGCGTCACGCAGTCCTATTCCTTCGCCCAGCACTTTGGAGAACTCTATCTTGGCACCTGGCCGGGCGGCCGCGTGTTCCGCTATGACGGCGATATGGGTTGGGAAGATACGGGGCGCCTCGGCGAAGAAGAGGAAGTCATGGGAATGGCCGTCTACAACGGCAAGCTCTACGGCGGCACGCTGCCGCTCGCCGAGGTGTATCGCTACGATGGCGACGGCGCGTGGACGAATACAGGACGGCTTGACCACACGCCCGATGTGCGGTACCGCCGCGCGTGGTCCATGGCGGTGTACCAAGGCAAACTCTTTTGCGGCACCCTGCCTTCGGGGCACGTGCATTCGATTGCCGCGGGTGCCTGCGTCACCCACGACCGCGCGCTTGCGCCGGGGTGGCGCAGTATTGCCGCGGTGCGTAGGGGTGGCCGGATGGAACTTCACGTAGACGGGAACGAAGTCGCCCACAGCGAACAGTCCGGCAGCGCCATAGATTTGTCCGGCGATGCGCCGTTGCGAATCGGCTTCGGCGCCCACGACTATTTTAACGGGGCCATGAAGAACCTGCGTTGGTACAACCGGGCCTTGACCGCCGCGGAGATTGGTCAACTCGCAAACGAGTGAACCGGAAGGGGGTAATTTCGGTGAAACGCATATCGAGGACCCGTGTCATCGCTACCGTCTTCGTGGGGATCGCGTATGCGGCGATCGCAGCGGCGCAAGACGCCGAAGCGGAGTATGTGGCGCGTTTCCTGAAACAGCTTCCAAAAGTAGATTCGCCGCCCTCCCTGGCCGAATACGCCACGCCCCAGCGCTTCGACGAGCGTTTCATGGGCGATCCCCTCGATAAAGCCCTTGGCTCGGTGAGCGGTCAGCAAGGCAATAACGCCTGGGGTCTTGCCTATTGGATGGATGGGTATAACGAGATCTACCGCGCGACGAAGGACCCGAAATACCTCGTCGCGAATCTCCGCTGCATCGACGCCATGCTTGCGGCCCGGGATGACAAAC
>JAHDWY010000278.1 GCA_023384315.1 Candidatus Hydrogenedentota bacterium
ACGATTCCGAGGCTGACGGCGTGAGCTAACCTCCGGGTCCGCCTACGCCCGACGCAAAGCATGTTGGCGCATCAGAAATGAAAGTCGAAACCGGTTGGCGGTGCGACTGACTGAATGATGCGCTTCGCAGGCAGATCCGCTTCAGCCCTCTCCTTGATCACCACACCGCACCGGCCTACGATACTGGTGGGCGCGCCACGCCATGCACCAAGGGGGAATTTGTTTTTGGGAGCCGAAACGGAAGGTTGCGAGGCTCGCGGCCGTATCGTCAGTCTACCTGCCAACCGCTACAGGTCTTCGATGGGGGTTCAGTCATGGAAGTTTCACGAAAGCGTCGCATCGTATTGAGTGTCCTGTTTACGTTGTGCGCGGTAAGTCTGGCCGCTTCGGCACAAGACGCTGGAGAGCCCGGGTTCGCGCTAAACATGAACCCGGCGGTGATTGCGCCGGATCTGCCGTTCGCCGACGCGCGTCCCGCCGACTTCGATGCTTACGGCGGGTGGACCGGTATTCAGGGTGAGCGTACGGGATTCTTCCATGTGGAGAAGATCGGCGACCGATGGTGGTTTATCACGCCGGAAGGCAACGTGTTCTTCATGCTCAAGGTGATCAATGCGAAAGAAAAGGCGGTCCCACGTTTGAAATCATGGGGCTTCAATACGGGCGAGCGCGGCTCGGGGCTGCCCTACGACGTCCACCTCGATTTGCTGCGGTTGGCTTCACGTCCGTATCCGGTCGCGCAACGGCCAGGATTTCCGCCCTGGGTATCCCTTCCAGACGTCTTCGATCCGGAATGGCCGGAACAGTGTGCACGGAGGGCCGAAGAAGTCCTCGGACCAATCAAGGACGATCCCCTGTTGATCGGGTACTTCCTCGTCAACGAGATCTGCCTGGACGGGTGGTATGAAGCGGCCACGCACACCGAGCTGGACGCGCCCGCGCGCGCGGCCTTCGTGGAGGTCGCGCGAACGTATTATGCGGATAAACCGGCGGAATTGACGGAAGACTGGAAAGACTATCAGGTCACAAGCGTCGACGATCTCAAAACCGTGCAAGGCGACCCGCCTTCGATTCCGGAACTCAAGGCGATATGGGTCGCGACGATGGCGGAGCGGGCATTCGGCGTGGCGTCAAACGCGGCCCGGGCTGTCGACCCCAACCATCTGAATCTGGGCACACGCATGTTTAACGCGCCGCTTCCGGAACCGGGAATTCTCGCGGCCATGGGGAAGTACTGCGACGCGATCAGCATGAATCTGTACAGCATGTTCCCGGACCGCTTGCCTGTGCAGATGTTCACGCTGGTTCCCGCGATACACGCCATCACCGGCCGCCCCACGATGACGACGGAGTTTTCGTTCCGCGCCGCGGACACGCTTCACCCCGGAACGATGGGCGCCCTGCCTGCCGTCGATACGCAGGCGCAACGCGCCATCGGTTATCTTTCGTATGTGTCCGCAGCGGCATCCATCCCCAGCCATATCGGGGTCGCGTGGTACACCTACCACGACGACGATATCGAGAAACCCTGGGGGGGATACGCAGAGGACTGCAATTTCGGAGTAGTCGACAACGATCAGCGCCCCTACGCAGTGCTCTCGGAAGCAATGCGCACAACCAATAATGTCGCATACGAACTGGCGGCTGATCCGGTGCGAAACGAATCGATTCCGCTTTTCTGGCGGACTGAATTGACGCGGTGGGACGTGCCCCAAGATGAAATGCTTCTTGGCCGCCTGGCCCGGGCCGGGAAACCTTTTGAAGATCCTCTGGCCAGAACCCTTCCCGAGCCGCGCCGGTACCATGAGAATTACTGGGTGCAACACCGCGGACCGCGGCTCACCGTCAACGATGACCGGTTCGTTGGGTGGTGTGGAGCAAATATGATTGAATCCAGTGAGGATTCCACCACGCTTACATTGATTGATGTGCTTTCGTACACGTCGTTTCCGCGGTCGCTCTGGCTGGGCACGGGATGCCCGAATCCCGACGAACCGATCGCGCTGGAAACGAACGCCCGCTTTCTGCAACGGCGGATGGACGTGGACGGCAACGTGCGCGAGATGATCGTTGCGGATTGTAGCTATGTGCGAACCGATTACGATCGGACCGAACTTCGGCTGAACTGCCGGGTGCCGTATCTGCGGCTCGCGTACGAGCGCGACACCCAAACCCTGAGTATGACTATCCGAGGCAGCGCCCAACGCGTTGGCGTGGCCGGCGTCAGTGGCTGGAAGATCGTATGCAATGGCACGCCTGTGGCCTCCGCTCAGGTGGAAGAAGGAGACGGTCTGACGGTAGTCGCGCTCAACCCGTAACGGGCTAACCCGCGGAGCCCCGCGCTTCTTGCGTGCGGCGTATGAACGAGTTGATCGCCGTCGCGATGGTGTCGGGCTGTTGCACCTGCATGGCGTGGGACGCGCCTTCGATCCAGACGAGTTCAATGTTAGGCCGGTCGGGGATTCGCAGGAGTTCGCGGCTGGGTTTGGGCTTGCCGCGGTCGCCCCAGATTTCCAGGATGGGGACCTCGGTTGTTTCGAGAATGGGGTAGCCGTCCCAACGTCTCCACACGGAGGAGAAGGAATCACGCTGCTCCTGCGTCAGCTTGTCGTAGACCCGGGCGCGGTTGGCCTGGCGTTCGGCGAGTTGCTCGGAGGTGATCGTTTCGTCGGGCCCGTCACCGAACGCTTCCTGTTGTACTTTCCAGTGGGTCCAGCCTTCCATGGCGATGGCGCCGGCCACCTGTTCGGGCCTGCGACCCGCGATCTCGATGGGCAGCATTCCGCCGATGCTATGGCCACCCACGTAGTAGCGTTTCAACCCGATGGCATCGATCACGCGAAGCACGTCTTCGGCGAACAGTTCCATGGAGCAATCGGTGGATGGCGGCTGGCTGCCGTTGTGCCCGCGCAGCTCAACGATGATGAGGTTGAGATCGCGGTCGAGATGTTCGACGAGATGATTAAAGGTCCGGTAATCGCCCCAACTACCGGGTATGAGCACGAGATTAGGGCCGTCGCCCTCGCGGATGTAATAGGCGAGCTGGCCGACTTCGGGTAGTGGGATCAAATGTGCGGTGAACTGGTCGATGACGGGGGTGGGCGGTTGCCCGATTGCCGGGATTACGAAAAAGACAAGCAGACCAAGCAGCACCGGACAATTGCTTGGTTGTGAAAATCTGAGTACCTCTCGTGCACAGAAGTTTGCACACATCCGTTGACGCTCCTGGTCTTACACGGGCGGGACGCCCATGCTCCTTGGGGGGTATTGTGAAGATGCGAGTTTGACGCGTCAACGCAGGTCGAAGTTGAGGGTGGCTGTCTCGCCTTCGGCTATCTTCCTCCTTTCTACAGTATATAGATGCGGAGCCCGTGCGGAATGTGACTGAGAACGCAGCGCAAGGCTAAATCATTGCAATCTCGCCCGTTCTGCGCTAGGATGACAGGAGGTGACGGTAACCGTATCTTGGCGATGCGATGGCTTGGAGGGAGTGACATGCGGTATTCGGGCGATGAACGGCGGCGGTACGCGCGGAGCCGGCGGGGATTCCCGGCCATCGTGGACGACGGCGGCCCCGGCGTTCTCAACCATATCGACAACATCAGCGCCAACGGCGTGTTGTGTCATACGGTGAAACCGGTCCCGCTGATGACGCGCATGAGCATCGCGCTGGAGTTGCCGAAACCGGCTGACCGCCGCATTGAATGCGAAGGCATTGTGGTGCGTTGCGACCCTCACGAGATGGGCGACGACCATTTCAAGGTGGCCATCCTGTACACCAAGATCTCGGAAGACGATCGCGACGCGATTTCCGATTTCGTGCAACACGATCTCACTGCTGAGGCGTCCGCCGAGAGTTGAGCCGCGTGTCCAATGCGACGCGCCACGCCGACCAGCGTTCCCTCGATCGCATGCTGCTCGCCCTGTGCGTGGCCGCGCTGGGTATCACCATCGCCTATCCTGCATTGCGGCTATTGGCCGAATCGATTTCCTCCTGGCAACCGGAAGCCATCACTGCCAAATCGGGCCTTGCCGCGATTCGGAACACCGTCCTCATTTCGTTCCTGTCGGTCGCCGGCGCGGGGATCCTCGGTACCGCGGTGGCCTTCTTCGTGACTCGTTATGCCTTCCCCGGACGCAATCTCATGGCCGCACTGGCTTACTTGCCGTTCACGCTCCCGCCTTTGGTGGGCACGGTCAGCTTCTACTATCTCATTGGGCGCGACGGTTTCGTTCCGCGGTTTCTGGAGGAGGCCTTCGGCGTGGAAGACGCCTTTCTCCAAGGGCCGTCGGCCATCCTGCTAATCCACGTATACTCCTTCTACGTCTTCTTCTATGCCATGGTTTCGGTCGCCCTCGAAAGCCTGGACGTGGCGCAGATTGAAGCGGCGCGCACGCTCGGGGCGGGGCGGATGCGCGTGTTCGTACAGGTCACGTTGCCCCAGCTCATGCCCGCCTTGCGCGGCGCGGCATTGCTTACGTTCATGTCGTCGGGCGCTTCCTTCAGCGCGCCGCTCATTTTCGGCAATGACTACCCCATGCTGAGCGTGCGAATCTACGAGGAACAGACGCAGCACAACGACGCCGCCGCCATGACCTTGACCGTCGTGCTGGCTGCGGTGTCGCTGTTGGGCGTACTCATCTTCCGGGCGCGACGCAGGGCTGGTGGAACCGCGTCCAAAGGCACCCGCGTGCGCATTCGGTCAAGGCGAGGAAGAGCGCTGGCGGGGATCCTCTCCGGACTCGCACTGGCCTTGCTTCTATTGCCCCATGCGACGATCGTTCTATTGTCATTCGTCCAACACCGCGAATGGTACGCGGAGGTATTTCCGACATCGTATACGTTTGAGAATTACCTGACGATCCTGCGCGATCCCACGGCGTTCCGCCCTGTCCAAAACAGCGTCTGGATGAGCGCGCTGGCTGCGGTCGCGACGCTGGCCATTGCAATGCCGGCCGCCTACCTTATCGCGCGGAAACGTCGCGGCGGACGCTGGCTGAACGTGTTGGTCATGATCCCTTGGGCCCTGCCGGGGACCGTGATTGCCGTTAACCTCATCGTGGCGTTCAACGACCGCTGGCTGCCGTTGGTCGGCACGGTCTGGTTGTTGCCCCTCGCCTACTTCGTCCGCAACGTGCCGTTGCTCACGCGGATGGCGGCTTCTTCCATCGAGCCGTTCGATGCCACGCTTATCGAAGCGGGACGCACGCTCGGCGCATCGCGTGGCTACTGTTTTCGGCACATCGTTGTGCCGCTCGTGGCGCCGGCGCTTGGCGCGGGCGCGGCGCTCGTCTTTGCCACGAGCCTGGGAGAGTTCGTCGCGTCGATCCTGCTGTGGATTCCTGCGAACGTGCCCATCTCGGTCCAGATCAACAGCGCGTGGCGCGGCTCGGGCATTGGCACCGCCTTTGCCTACAGCGTCTTCCTCATGCTCCTCGTGGCGATGACCTACCTCGTCTCCCGCCGATTTGCATCCCGCGTCTTATAAGTGCGATCCTCGTGCGGTCAGGTAAGCGGAATAACCCCATGCGAACGTTGTTATTTGGCGCCGAAGCGGACACCTTACGGCCCATCCTGTCCAAGTATCCCGAGTATGACGTCGTAGACAGCGACCCGGAGTTGGTGGTCTGTTACGGCGGCGATGGAACCTTGCTCTCCGCGGAGCACGAGTGGCCGGGCGTGACCAAACTGCCGATCCGCAACAGCCGCAGGGGTATTCGCTGCATACCCCATCCCCCGGATCAAGTGATTGAACGGCTTGCAAAAAACCGGCTTACACGAAACGCCTTCATCAAGATCGGGTGCCGCGTGTTTCGCGACAGCACGCCGATGCCGAAGCGCACCCTCACGGCCATGAACGAATTCAACGTGCACATGGGCAACATCAACTCCGCGGTGCGGCTGAAGGTCTGGATCAACGACGAAGCCTTCGCGGACGAAGCGGAGATAATCGGTGACGGTGTCGTCGTCAGTACGCCCTTCGGAAGCACGGCGTATTTCAACCAGATTACCCGCGGGGTGTTTCATGCCGGACTCGGCATCGCCTTCAAGAATACGACGGAACTGACCAGTCACCTCGTCGTGCCGGACGATGTCACCATCCGGGTGCTCATCACCCGCGGCCCCGCGGTACTGGCCCACGACAACTGCCCGGAGTACGTCGATTTGGAGGAGGGCGATCGCCTCATACTGGCCAAGCACGAAAGCCCCGCCACCATCCTGACCTGGGAACCCATGAGCCACCCATCGGACGCGTTCTAAAAGCTCACTCACCCCAGACGCGAATCGCCTGCGCGTGGAATCAACGAGCGATGTCCGCGTTCTTCATCGGCGACACTCGCTTCAGATACGTGAGCGCGCGGTTACGGAACGGCTTCCACCAATGCTCG
>JAHDWY010000279.1 GCA_023384315.1 Candidatus Hydrogenedentota bacterium
GGCCGCACTCCAAAGTAGGGCAACTCGGACGCAAGGGTCATTCGTTAGACGTCTTGTTCTCGCGGTCGTGGGGCATGGCGGGTTTGAAAACCCGCCCTCCTATGGGGCTTGCGGCTTTGGGATTTGCTTTGTTGGGGGCAGCGGTCCATACTTTTTCCGGCTGTGTTCTCAATCCCGTTTATACTCGGAGGCAGTTTCCATGAAACGGTTCTGTTGCGCCGGACTTGTCGTACTGGCCGTAATCGCTCTAGTTCTTCCATTCGCGTCCGCGGAGCAACTCTTCGACTTCCACGAGTCCACGCTGGACAACGGTATGCGCGTAGTGACGCTGGAAGATTTCTCGACCCCTATCGTCGCGGTGCAGGTGTGGTACGACGTGGGGTCTAAAGATGAAGATCCCGAGCGGCAGGGCTTCGCCCATATGTTCGAACACATGATGTTTGCGGGGACGGAGCGTATCGGGTCGGAGCAGCATGGCGCGCTGTTGCGGGAGATCGGCGGCGACTGCAACGCCTTCACCAGTTTCGATTTCACGGCTTATGTGAACACGGTGCCGGCGAATCAGCTGGAACTGGTGTTGTGGCTGGAAGCGGAACGCCTCATGTACCTCGATGTGTCACAGGAGTCCTTCGACACGGAACGGCAGGTCGTTGAAGAAGAACGGCGGATGGGAATCAACCAGCCTTACGGGACGATTGCGGAACAAGTGTTGCCGGCCATCTTCAAGGAGCACCCTTACCGGTGGATGCCCATCGGCAACATCCCAGACCTGCGCGCGGCGCACCTCAGTGAGTTGCAACGATTCTGGGACCGGTTCTATTTACCGTCCAACGCCACGCTGGTCATCGTCGGCGCGGTGAAGCACAAGGACGCGCAGGAACTGGCGAAGAAGTACTTCGGCTGGATGCCGGGCGGCGACGTTCGGGATCGCGGCGATGCGAACGAGCCGCCGCAGAACGAATCGCGTTCCGTTGCATTGGAAGAACCCTTTGGGCCGGTCCCGCTGGCGGGGTATATCTACCGCGGGGTGCCCGAGAGTCACGAGGATGCGATTCCACTGCAGCTCCTCATGATGGTCCTGGGTGAGGGCGAAAGCAGCCGCCTGTACACGGACTTGGTCCGGGACCGGAAGCTGTGCGTGCAGGTCATGGCGGACGCCTACCTCATGGACGACGACGGCGTTTTCGGCGCGGGTGCCGCGCTGAATCCCATGGCGGATATCGATAAAGCCTTGGAAGCGATCGACGCGCATCTCCAAGCCGTCATCGATACGCCGGTCGACGAGCGCGAACTGACCAAGGCAAAGAACCAGATGCTGCGGACGGCGGTGACGGATGCGTTGACCGTGGAAAGCAAGGCGCAGGAGACGGGCTACGCGTCGGTCATCTACAGCGATCCGGAGTGGTTGAACAAGAAGCTGGACACGATTCGCGCCGTTGCGCTGGACGATCTTCAGCGCGTCGCGAAGACGTACATTACACCCAAGCGGCAGACCGTCCTTCGTGTGACGCCGAATCCGGAGAAGAAGATCGACGAGGACGAAACGGCTCCGGTCGCGCCGCCGGAGACGGAGAAGGTCGAACGCAAAGGACCGAAAGTGGGCGTGGAACATCCGGACTGGTTCCCGATGAAGCCTCCGGTGGCATCGATGATTGACGAGCTTCCTGAGATCGAGAAGGCGGCCCACACGCTGGAGAACGGGCTCAAGGTGGTCGTTGTGCCAAATCACGAAGTGCCGTTCGTGACGGTTACGCTGGGTTCCACTTACGGGGCGTGGGCGGAGGATCCGGCGACACCGGGCGTCGCCGCGATGACCTATAGCATGTTGACGCAGGGAACGGAGAATTACACGGCAGCGGAGTTGGCGGAGACGATAGAGTTCAACGCCATCACGCTTAGCGGCGTGGCGTCGCTCGATGAGGCGCAAGTCACTGCGACGGGTCTGACGGACAAGCTACCCCTGGCGGTGGAACTGCTGGCCGAGGTGGTGCGCCGCGCCACGTTTCCCGGAGACCAACTGGATCTCAAGAAGGAACAACTGGCGCTGAGCAAGTCGGTCGATGAAGAGGATGCCCAGTACATTGCTTCGCGCGGGTTGCGCCAGGCCATCTTCGGTGAGCACCCCTATTCGCGCGCGCCGGAGGGTGAGCTTGCCGACGTGCCGAAACTGAACGCGGAGGCTTTAAGAGCGTTCTGGAAGAACTATCTGCGGCCGGACACGGCGGTGATCTACCTCGCGGGAGATGTGAAGGAGAAGCAAGCGTACAGTTTGGTTGAGAAGTATTTTGGCGACTGGACCGCCCAAGGGGAAGCGCCGTCGCCAGGAATGGCGCCGATTCCAGAGGCGAAGCCCACGCACATCGTGTTGATCGATCGTCCCGGCGCGGTGCAAAGCCAAATCGCTGCCGGGCAAGTCAGCATCACGCGCAACGATCCGCGCTATCATGCCTCTCGGGTGTATTCGCAGATCTTCGGCGGGGCGTTCGAGAGCCGGCTGAACACCACGATTCGAATCGAGCGGGGATTGACGTACGGCGCCTTCGGAGGCATCCGTCCTTTCCGTTACGCGGGGCAGTTTTTCGGTCAAACGTTTACGAAGACGGAGTCCACGGTGGAAACGGTGCAGGCCCTGCTCGACGTGATCAATGGGATGAAGTCGAATCCGCCCACCTCGGAGGAACTCACGACGGCCAAGGCGTACCTGGCGGGGAGTTTTCCGGGGCAGTTGGAAACGCCGCAGGACACGGTGTCGTACGAGTGGATTATCGAATACATGGATCTGCCTGCGAACTACCTGAACGAGGCGTTGGAGGGATATAAAAGCACGACGTTGGAGGATGCACTGGGGATTGCATCGGAAGTCGTTGACGCAGAGGCGCTTACAATCGTCGTGGTTGGCGAGGCAGGTGCGATCCGGGAGAAGCTCGAAGCCATCGCGCCGGTGACGGTGATCGCGGCGCCAGAGGCCCCGGCTGAGGCTCCGGCGGAGGAAGGTTCAGCCGCGTAGGGGTATCGTTTGTGCTGAGTGGCCCCGCGATCCGGCGCGGTGGATTTTGGTATGATCGAATGTGGAACGAAGGCTTTCCGGATGTGGAGAGCGTTGGAAATACTTGGGTTCCGCTCCTTGTTGATAGGATGAGGCGGCAAGTCTGGAGGTAGTGAGATGCTCTATTACAAGGTAAGCCAACCGGTTCCCGGCAAGGGCGACGCGTGGGTATTCTACGAATGCGACGAAAAGTTCAACATTCAACGTCAGATGACCCACATCCCCGGAACTGATGAAACGGACTGCATCGCCAACCCGCTGGTGAAGAAGATGACGAACATGGCGTACATGCAGAAGTCCTCGAAGGAGGAGTTCGATCAGTACTGGTCTGACGAGCATGTTCGTGAACATGTCGATTTCCAGCACACCGGCAAACAGGACGGCATGAAGTATTTCAGTCTGGACATGACCATCGGCGAAGCCATGTCGATCCACCCGCGCGTGGCCGAGGTATTCGCGGCCTTTCATCTTGGCGGTTGTTCCCACTGTGGAATCAATCAGTATGAGACAATTGGACAGGTAACCGCAGGATATGGCGTCGATGCCGATATGTTGTTGGAAGTTTTGGAGGGATTGATGCAGCCTCAGGAAGAGGCCAGCACATCCTGAGCAAGCGGGAATCGGGTTAGGGAGATACGTTTCAGATGACCATGGACACAAGCACGCAGCAGCCGAAGGCCCTGGTATGCGCCACGGAAGGCGCGGTGGCAGAATTGAAACGGCTGATGGAACGCGAATCGGCGGAAGTGGACGGCGTGCGTCTCGGCGTGAAGGGCGGCGGATGTTCCGGCCTGTCGTATGTGTTGGAATTCGGCAAGCAGCGGGATGGCGACAACATTGTCGAGCAAGACGGCGTGCAGTTTCTTATGGACCGCAAGTCCGCCATCTACCTGAAAGGGATCGTGCTGGATTACAAAGAAGGTTTGAACGGAAAAGGGTTTGTGTTTACGAATCCCAATGCGTCCAGCACTTGTGGATGTGGGGAATCATTCAGCGTATAGATCACCCACGACGATGGCGTGGTGCAACGGAGAATCACGGGGAACCCTCTCGACGAGAAGGTTCCCTTCCTTTATGCCGCGATGAACAAGCCGACACAACAAGTCATTGATCAAGTCCGCACCGTGCGGGAATGCGCGGGGCTCTGGCGTCGCGATGACTGTACCTTTATCCGATTTGAAGGTAACGACGTCGCATCGTGGCTGCAGTCGCAGACCTCCAATGACGTCTTGAGGCTGAGTTCCGGAGACGGTCACGCGAACGCGCGGTTGGACCGTAAGGGGCGGCTCCAGGCGCATTTCACCCTGCATCGGTGGGAAGACGAGTACTGGCTGCTCATCGAACGGCAACAGGCGCCTGCGCTGCTCGAACAGTTGGACGCCCACCTTTTTCTCGAAGACGTCCGGATGGAAGACGCGGGTGACTCGTTGGTTCAGGTGGCGATTCAAGGTCCGCGAACGCGGGCGTTTCTGGCGTCGTTGCTCGACACTTCCGCGGGAATCGCGTCAGACCAGTTGCCTAACCGGATGTACGGGTGCCACCCGCTGGAACTCATGGGCATACAGGTTTTGGCCTTTCGTCTGTCCAGGACGGGGGAAGACGGCGTCGTGCTGGTGGTGCAATCGGATGACGCGAACGCGTTGACAGAGGGACTACACAAGAGACTCCGAGAGTTTGGCGGATGCATGGTCGGAACGGAAGCCCGGGAGATTCTTCGAATCGAAGCCGGACTGCCGCAATTCGGGGTCGATATGGATGCGACGAACCGCATCCCCGAGACAACGCTGGAGCGGGAAGCCATCAGCTATGAGAAGGGCTGCTATCTCGGCCAGGAGGTTGTTGCGAAACTTCGCGCGTACAGCTCGGTGAAGCAGGCGCTGGTTGGCTTGGTGCTGGACGATGGTAACGCACCGCCCGCGCTGGATACACCGTTGTACGTGAATGGTCGGCAGGCTGGTATCGCGAAATCCGGCGTCTTCTCCCCCACGCTTGGCGCGCCTGTATGCCTGGTTTACCTGGACCGAGACCATCGAACGCCGGGTGAACGGCTCGGGTTTGCACTTCAACCGGAGGGTCCCGTCAGGAGCGGGCGGGTTGTCGTGCTGCCTTTTCATGAACCACAAGACCCCCAAAAGCGGGCGCGTTCGCTGTACCATCGCGCTTTGGAAGTATTCGAGCAGGATGCCGAGGACACGGATACCGCGGCGATCGAGTTGCTGAAAGAGGCGGTGCTGGTGGCGCCGGAATTCGAGGACGCGTACGAGGCGTTGGGCGTGATCCTGAACCGTCATCACCGCGTCGACGAAGCGATTCACTACATGAAGATCCTCGAACGGCTGAATCCCGACAGCGTCATGGTCCATACCAACCTTTCGGTGTTCTACGTGGCCAAGGGAATGATCGAGGAAGCGGAGGAGGAAAAGGCGAAGGCTGCGGTGTTGCAGATGAAAGCCGCCCGGGACGCGAATCAGGCGGAGCAAATGGCAGCGGCGGAGCGCGAACGCATTCGCCAGGAAGCAGCAGAGCGGATTCGGATGTTCGGGGAAGTTCTCGAGATCGATCCGGAAGATGCCTTGGCAACCTTTGGCATGGGTATGGCCTTCGTGCAGTTGGGCGAGTACGAGAAAGCGCTTCCGTTTCTTGATCGGGCGACACGCGTTCAGAAGGATTATTCGGTCGCGTTCCTGAACCTGGGTAAGTGTCAGGAGTACCTTGACAGAAAGGCTGAAGCCATCGAGGCTTACCGGGCGGGCATTCGCGCGGCGGGACGTAAAGGGGATCTCATGCCGATGCGCGAGATGGAACGCCGTCTCAAAGCGCTTGGGGGGACTGAATCCGAATCGGCTCGGGCCGATACTTAAGTAGAAACGGGGACGATCCTGAGGCCCGTCCCCGGTAGGGTGCATTCCAACCCGTTTCGTGTAGATGCCTACTCGATTGCGCCGCCCCTCACCAACGCCTTCTTCGCCTGCACGTTGATATAGTTCGGCTTGATTTCGCTGTCGGTGCCCGACGTTGCGCCGACCGTCAGCGACACGGTGTAGTTCGCGATGGCCGTATACGTGTGAGACGGGTTCTGTAGCGTACTCATCGTCCCGTCGCCGAAAGTCCATAACCACGTATCGATCTGGGCGGCCGAACCGGGGCTGGACAGGTCTGTGAACAGGACTGGAACGCCTACTGACGGCGTGGTGTCGTTCGCCGTGAACTGAGCGGTCGGCGGAACCGGCTTGACCTGAATATAGCTGGTTCGCGTCCGCTTGTCTGAACCGATGACTGTCGTAACCGTAAGGGAAACAGT
>JAHDWY010000280.1 GCA_023384315.1 Candidatus Hydrogenedentota bacterium
AGCTACTGAATTCGATCCCCCAACCCGTTGCCGGGTAGACAGTAAGCCGGATACGGCCCCGCGGAATGCGCGTTTCGCGGTGTCGGATTCGCTTCCCAAATTCCCCCCGGACGGGCGCGATCAGTACCGGTATTGTAAGGGGCGGGGGTGAGATCTGTCAATTTTTCCGGAAGAAATACAATAGGACTTATAGGACGAATAGGACCTATAGGACGGATCGGGAGACGGCGTATTCGCCAATTCGGCGAGGATCCGTGGGTCGAGCGAGGATTCATTGCCTTTGGTGACGTCATACAGGATGGACTACTCGTCTTGGGCGCGTTTTCGGCGCTGTTCCTCGCGGCGGTGGAGGCGCGCACGGGTCATCCGCTCGCGGACGCCGCCTTCTTCGAGAAAGTCCTGTTCGAGCCGGCGAACCTGCTGGTCGAGCAAGTAGTTCGTCTGGTGAATCAGGCAGATGACAATATTCGCAACAATCTCGGGGGGTCGAGTCTCGACAATTGTCTTATACGTCTCATAGGTCCTATTCGTCTTATATCCCATTTTGCGCACATACAAGGCCTCTTCGCTGTCTTTGTTCCAGAGCAGATGACCCCTTGTCCTCAAGAAGTCCGTGTAGTCGACGAGCAATTCCTCCAGACTCGCGCGCGCTACCTTAGTTAGCTTCAGCTCGGTTTCCTTCGATGTACCGGAGGCTTGGCTTCCTTCGACAATGTTCTGCTTACCCGACCGGGCCGCTTGGATCATCTGCCCGTGCGTTCGGTCGCGTTTCACGTCCAAGAAATTGTTGCAAAAAAATAGACCGTTGCGTCATAGACAATTTCGGCGTTCTGGTAGGAGCGGAGTTGGGCGTAGCCGCCATGGGGTGGAATAAACCCGTCGGCCATGATTAACACCTCCTTAAACCTATAGGACCTATAGGACTCATAGGACCAATAGGACCAACAGACCGAAGTCACTCGAAAACGGAACTTTGCGGGACCATCTCCTGGAGTATTGCTCAAGCGTTCGCCCAAGGCCCGCCCATCCCGGGTCCTATACGTCCTATTTGTCCTATAGGTCCTAATTCTTCATTGTCCAACGCGATCTACCATATCAGCAGCACCTCAATCGACTCCCCCTCCTGTTCTTGCCCAAGCAGATACCTTAGCGCTACGATTCCGGAAAGAACAGCATCCTGTGGAGCAAACCATGAAACCGTTCTCAGTAGCACGAGCGATCGTTCTGACCCTGATAGCCATACCCGCCTCCTACCCCGAAATCACCCACGACCTTCCCAAATCCGTCTTCCTCGACAAGTGCAAAGGCGCCTGGGCAGGGCAGATGATTGGAGTTTGTTACGGCGCGCCATACGAGTTTCGCTCGAACGGCAAACCCATCACGGAAGATTTAGAAGTGTGGTCGCCCGAGCGCGTGGCGGGCGCCATCGGCCAGGACGACTGCTATGTCGAAATGACCTTTCTGAAAGCCCTCGAAACGCACGGGCTGGACATCACCTACGCCGAAGCCGGAAAGGCTTTCGCGGATACGCAGTATCCCCTGTGGCACGCGAACCTGTACGGACGCGAAAACTGCCGTCGCGGGATTTTACCGCCGCTTTCCGGGCACCCCGACTTCAACCGTCATGCCGACGACATCGACTTCCAAATCGAAGCAGACCTGTTCGGCATCGTGAGTCCGGGACTGCCGCGGGAATCGAACCGGATGTGCGGCATCTTCGGCCGGATCATGAACTACGGCGATGGCCTCTATGGAGGGATGTTTGTCGCCGGGATGTATTCGGCGGCCTACCTGCGCGACGCGGACGAGATTCCAGCGATCATCGATGAAGGCCTCGCCTGTATCCCTTCGGAGTCGGAATACTATCGCTGCATCTCCGACGTCGTCGCCTGGCACCGCGAGAATCCCGGTGACTGGATGGCCACCTGGCAGCGGATTGAAGACAAATGGCAGGACGACGTCGACTGCATGCGCGGAAATGACTTCAACATCGACGCCAAACTGAACGGCGCGTACATCGTCATGGGGCTGCTGTACGGCGAAGGTGACCCCGTCAAGACCATGGAAATCGGCACCCGTTGCGGGCAGGACGCGGACTGCAATCCTTCCAATGCCATGGGCGTGCTGGGCTGCGCGATGGGGTACGAAGGCTTGGGCGAGGCGCTAACCGGCGGTATCGCCGCCATGCGCGACGAAAACTTCTCCCACACCGACTACTCGTTTGACACGTTGATCCCTGCCTGCCAAACGATCGCAGAGTCGATTGTCCGCCGCGCCGGCGGAACGATTGCGGGCGACACCTATACGATCCCGATCCAATCGCCGCAGCCGCCGGATACGCTTGAACAGTGGGTTCATCAAGTCGAAGCGCTGGACGAGGCATTACCACAAAACGTCGTCGACCTGTGGAATCCCGCGTGGCGCGTCATCGCCTGCGGGCACGACATGGACCCCGGACTTCGAAGTCAGGAGTTTGGACGCGAGAGCGTGTTGGTCCTTCACCCGGTGAACGAACAGACGCCCGCCGCCATCGTTGGTTCGTTCTCCATCCCTGGCGGCGGCAGTCCTCGCCTTGCCATTGAGACCACCTCGCACCCGCGCGGCGACTACCTCCTGCGCGTCTTCATCAACGAAGAGTTGAAATTGGAACGCGTCATCGAATCGAAGGGGGAATGGACGAACGTCAAAGTCGATCTCATGCCGTACACCGGAAAAGGCATCGACGTTCGAATTGAGAATGCAGCAAACGGTTGGTCCTTTGAGGCGGCGTACCTCGCCCGAATCGAAGTCGAATAGGATCATACACTGCCGCGCTCAGGACCGGGCATTCGCCAACCGGCTTCCCGCCGGCGATCCCTCCCTGGCAAGCCGTTCAAGAACACCCGCGGCTGCGGCTGCCCCGTCCGCGTTCTTCACGGCCTTCGAGAACCCGCGCGCCGCTTCGACATACGAAGAGTCCGACATCAGGCGCTCGAGATTTCGCAACAGCTTTCGCGCCGAGACCCGTCGCGCCCGCATCTTGATGCAGAACCCGTGGCGGACCCCGACCTTCGTGATCACGTCTTGCTCCAGGTGGGAGGGCAGCGCGATCATCGGCACGCCCGCCTGGAGCGCCTGATACATGGTGCCATTGCCGCCGTGGAAGATCAGCGCTTTGCTGCGTTTGAGGATTTCCAGACCTGGCGCGTAGTCGGTGATGCGGAAGTTCGGCGGTGCCTTCCGAATCGTCTCGTCCCGGGCCTGGCCGCCCGTTGTCACGACGAAACGATAAGGCGCGTCTTTCAGCACGGCATACACCCGCTGCAAGAAATCGTCCAGGAACCCGGTCGACCCCATGGTGATGTACACGTTCGGCGTGCCGTCATCGAGTTCGTCGACCCAGTCCGGCAGCGGACTCGGCACTTCAGTACGGATGGGCCCCACCGTTTGAAAATGCGGGAAATAGGAGGGGGCCTCGTACAACTCTGGCAAGTCAGGCGAAACCAGCGGAATGGACCTTAACAACTGCAGCGCATTGACCGGCTCAACGCTATAGCGATCGTAGACCCGCTTGCGGATAGGCGCCAGTATCAACCGGTCGTACAACCGTGCCAGCGGATGGAACGCGGACTGCGGCGAAAGGAAATGGCTGGCGTATGCGTTCATGATGCAGGCGGCGGGCGTAGCCGTTATATATGCGGAGGTGGAAGCGCTGATGGACGCATCGCCGATCACCAGGTCCGGTTCTTCCCGGCGTATGAGTTCCACCTGGTCTTCGATGATTTCTTGCAAGGGTACCCACTTGTGCAGGGTGTGGAGATCGAGGGCTGAAGCGGTCCAACCGTATTTCTCGAATCGATCCCAGCCATAGGGATGGAACGGCTCCCGAACCCGCTCCAAGCGGAAGCCGGCCTTTCGCACAAGGCCAAGCTTGGAGCGCGGATGCTGGGGATCATCGCCGGCAAAGATCACTTGGTGGCCCCGGGCGCGCAGGACCTTTGCTATCTCCAGGCAGCGAGAGGTGTGGGCGAGTACGTACCCCAGCGGGAAGAAGATGAACTTCATCCGTTCGAATGTTCCGTCTCGGTACGCGTTCCGCGCCTTCGGGGTATGACTTGATAAACTGACGTAGCTGCTCACGATCACTAACGCAAATACTCTGCTTCTCTAACCACCGCTCCGCAGCGGCGCACTGGAAATCGGTGCGAGGCGCCGCGCGGAGGCCAGCCGTATTCTACACGACCGACGCTTCCTCAGCGACAGGCACCGGTTCCGCCTCCCAACGGCGGTCCGCAACGTCCAGGCAGTCCTGGATCTCCGCTGCAACACCTTTGGCGTCCGGATCGGCCAACATGGAAATGTGGTTCCCTGGCACCGGCCTGGAATCGATTCGGCCTTTCACGAATGGCTTCCACCCGAGGGTCTTGTCGGTAAGCCACCGTCGCAGCAAACCGCTTCGCGTCGAGGTGACCCACGTGTCGCGCGCAAGTTGCGGGAGGCCGCGCACCACGGCGCGCCAGTCGCGCTTGACCAGGGCCCAGATCTGGCGCATGGACGGTACAAAGGAATCTTCGGGGATAACCGCGAAGAAACCGCTCGTATACAGATATGCCACGTTGCCGGAGTAGGGTTCCGGACAATATCGCATCGATGCCTTCATTCCCGCGCGGCAGTTCTCGACCAGGCCGGAGATCGCGCCGGGTCCCGCGCTTGGCGCGAGAAAGTTGACGCGCTTCAATTCCTGAAGGACGGCCTCGTACTGGGCGTCGTGGTCGAGCTTGCGCAGATGGCGATAGCGCAACTCGATCGGCGTCGAGAAAAAGTACTCCACCATCATCATCACGCTCGCCAACCACATGGCGTCGTCCGCCGCGTCCAACAGGAGATCGTAAAGGTTATTGCTGCGGTCGCCGGGGATCGGCGCGAAGCTGTCCATGAGGACGATCGCGCCCACTTCATGCCCCTGCTGTTCCAGTTGTCTCGCCATTTCAAACGCAATCGTGCCGCCGGACGAGTGCCCGCCGATATGGTACGGACCTTCCGGCCGGACGGATCGCATCGCCTCGACGTAGCACGCCGCCGTTTCCTCGATGGTGTCGAATATGCGGCCCACGCCATTGATAGCGGGCGCCTGCAAGCCGTAAAAGGGTCGGTCGGAGTCGATATGTTGCGCGATTGGAATATAACAGAACACCGTGCCGGGAGCCGGATGCACGCAGAAGAAAGGCGCTTTCGAACCTTCCGGCCGTATGGGGACCAATACGGAATCGGAGACTCGGTTTTGCGAACGCAAAATGCACGCAAGCCGCTCGATCGTGGGCGCCTCGAACAGTTTCGCCGGCGCCAAACGCTGGCCAAACCGGCTTTCGATCTCGTCCATCAATTGGACCGCCGACAGCGAGTGCCCGCCCAAGTCGAAGAAGTTGTCGGTAACGCCGACCGGTCGCACGTCGAGCACGTGTTCCCAGATGCGCTCCAATTCCAGTTCCAGCGAATCCCGCGCGGCTTGCGCGGTCCCGCTGACTTCGCGCGCGCTGCGCGTGGGCTGAGGCAGCGCCTTCCGATCCACTTTGCCATTCGCGGTTAGCGGTAGCGTGTCCAGGGCGACAAATGCCGACGGCACCATATACTCCGGCAAGGCATGCCGGAGATACGCTCGCAGCTCGCCGTTGAACGACCGGCCATTGGACTTGGTCACGACGTAGGCCACAAGGCGATGGTCATCAGGCACGTCTTCCCGCGCGATAACCACGTTGTCGGCGATGTCCGGATGCGCGGCGATTCGCGATTCGATCTCGCCAAGCTCGATTCGGTACCCGCGAATCTTGACTTGGTGATCCTTCCGCCCCAGGAACTCGATGTCCCCATTCAAGCGGTAGCGCGCCACGTCGCCCGTGCGGTAGAGGCGGTCATTCACTCCTGAACCGAAGGGGTTCGAGACGAATCGTTCCGCCGTCAGGCCGGCGCGATCGAGGTAACCGCGGGCAACGCCGATGCCTCCGATGTACAACTCGCCCGCGATACCCGGCGGCGTCACGCGCAGGGACTCGTCGAGGATGTAGACCTGGGTATTCGCAATCGGTTTTCCGATGACCGGATCTTCAGTCGATGCCCCGTCACATTCGGCAATCGTCGCGCACACGGTGGCCTCGGTAGGGCCGTAGGCGTTCAGAAACCGGCGGCCGGGCGCCCATTTCCCCACGACCGACGCTGGACAGCGTTCCCCCGCAGCAATGACGGTATTCAACTCCGAAAGATCCACCGGGTCGATAACTTTAAGCACAGACGGCGGAAGCGTGACCGTTGTGATCCGT